>CAZRNC010000072.1:0-10543 GCA_964601285.1 uncultured Thermomicrobiales bacterium
CCGGCCTGGCGCATGGCACCACCGACGATTTTTCGCGCTGCTCGAGTCTTCTGGATGAACTCGGACGAGCCGACGACCATTGACCCCACCGGTGCCGCCAGTCCCTTGGAGAGGCAGAACTGGATGGTATCGGCATAGCTGGCGATAACGTCTACCGGAGTATCCGAAGCGGCCGACGCATTGAAGATGCGGGCGCCGTCCATGTGAACCGGTACTCCAGCCGAAGCGGCCAGCGCTTGCAGATCTTTCAGATAGTCGAGCGAGAGGACGCTGCCACCGCACCGATTCTGGGTGTTTTCAATGCAGATTGCACCTGTGCGCGGATAGCCGGGCCGGTTCGGGGTACGGATCGACTTCTCGACGCGGTCAAGGTCGATCTCGCCGTTGTCGTCGTTTGGCAGCAGCGCGAACGGCATACCGCCAAGTGCGGCTGCTCCACCGCTTTCGTACCAGAAAATGTGCGACTCGTCGCCGAGAATGATTTCGTCGCCACGGCCGCAGTGTGCGAGCAGCGCGGTGAGGTTGCCCATCGTGCCGCTGGCGACGTAGACAGCATCCTCCTTGCCGAGCATGTTGGCTGCCATAACCTCGAGTTCACGCACGGTCGGGTCTTCGCCGTACTGGTCATCGCCAACGACGGCGTAGGCCATCGCCTGGCGCATGCTGTCGGTGGGTTGGGTAACGGTATCGCTTCGAACGTCGATCACGAGAGGGCACTCCCATTCTGCCTGCGCGGATAGACTTGCGAAGGCATTGTACATGGGTGAGCGGCGGTTCCGATCGCATCGTCCAGCGTTCGTCAATGGAATGACTTGCGGATTGTCAGAATGAGAACTAATCTGCATTAGCGATGGTGCTTTGGCAATTGAATTGGAGGGTTCTGTGCAGTTCGTTCATTTTGATGACTATCGGCTTGGTTTGCTCGTCGGCGACAATGTAGTTGACATATCGGACATCGTTGGACAGATCGGGGTCGGGCCGCAATCCCGCGTCGCGTCGCTGATTGCCAATTGGTCCGACCTGTCTCCAACGATTTCTGAGGCCGGCAATGGAGCAGGGGTTCCGCTGAACAGCGTCAAGCTTCGCCCTTCGGTGCCGAAGCCTGGCCAGCTGGTTTGCGCGGCCGTCAATTACATTGAGGCCGGCCACCCGGAGCCGGGGCCATTCAATGCGTTCCTGAAGCCGCCGACTTCGATTATTGGCCCGGGAGAGACGGTCGTGTTGCCGGATGCACCGGTGACCGTCTTCCATTTCGAGCCGGAACTGGCGCTCGTCATTGGCAAGGCAGCGTCGCACATCAAGGCGGAAGATGCGTTTGACTATATCTTCGGTTACACGATGTTCATCGATGCTTCGGCCCGCGGTCTGCCGGGTGGTTTCTTCCTCGGAAAGGCGTGGCATACGTTTGGACCAATGGGGCCGGCATTGGTGACGGCTGATGAGGTTCCGGAGCCAAACAATGTTCGCATTGATCTGACGATCAATGGTGAGCCACGCCAGTCGTTCTCGACATCCGATATGGCTCGCCACATTCCAGAGTTGCTGGAGGAGATGACGAAGGTCGTCACCCTGGAGCCGGGCGATGTCATACCGACGGGCGTCCACCACGAGGGTCTTGGTCCGATCCAGGGCGGCGATCGTCTGAGCCTGACGATTGAGGGACTTGGCCCGGCGCTTGAGGTCTCTGTCCGCGATCCCCTGAATCGCACCTCCTGGACCGGCTAGAGCGAGTGACCCTGGTAGGTCTCCTGCGGAAACCGCGGTAAGGATGCGAATGGGGCGTCTTGCATGCGCCCCATTCGCATCAAGTTAAGCCAATTCCAACGAAGAGAGCACCGGTTCAATTTGTCATCTCGACCGAAGCGGAGAGATCTCGTCCGACCAGCTTGATGCCGTGGAGATCCCGTTCGGCGGACGATGTCGATCACTGCAACACAATCCGTGTCGAGATCTCTCCACTTCGGTCGAGATGACAATTGCAGTTTGGAGCCCACACCAGTGAATCTCGCCTAACTTGATGCGAATGGGCGCAATGAATTGCGCCCTTGCGGGGTTGCGAAACACCACGCCATGCTACGCCCGGTAGGTCAGGTTCCCGGTTTGACGCGGGAGAAGTAAATGTAGAACCAGGCCATCGCCGCGGTCATGAAGAACGCATAGGCGGCAAAGCTGGGGCCGTAGCCATAGCGCACGATGAGCGTACCGGCGGCGAGACTCGATATCGAGAAACCAACATTCCAGGCGGCAGAGCGGTAACCGAAGACAGCCGTCCTTGCCCGTGCCGGCAGCACTTCCGAGATGTAGGTGCTATCAATCGGCCAGCCAAGACTGACACTGCTGATCCGCATCCAGTGGACGAAAATCGCCAACCCAAGCGCAGGTTGAAATATCAGGATGATGTAGAGCGGAACCGGTATCATCCGGACAATCGCCACCGCTTTCTGGGAACCAAGCTTGCGAGCCATCGCTGGAGCAGCCAGGCCAACAATGGCGGCAATCGACCAACCCACGGCGAAGATAAAGCCGATCTGTCCCGGCCCGGCCCCGACTTCCACGAGAAAGACGTTGTAAAACGGGAACACCGCGCCGGCCCCAAGGCTCATCAGCCCGCCTACCATGATGAACGCAAACATATGCCGCCGGACTCTTCCTTCCGGCAGCTCGGGCAATCCAGATTGGGTGGCGTCGGCAGCGGCGTCGGTTGGACGTGCAACCTTGCGCTGGGCCGACATACGCGACAGCGGAACCACGCCCAGCCAGCCAATCGCCAGCCCGGCAATCAGGGTCAACCGGTAGGCCATTGCACCCGGCAATTCCAGATCAAACGTACCGGCCATGATCCGGGGCAGCCAACCACCCATCAGGCTACCGATCACCGTCGAGATCGAGGTCAGCGAGAAAACCAGCGCCGAGACATCCGCTCGTTCTCGTGAGCGGGTCAGCTCAACAACAAACGGCATCACCGGTGTAAACACCAGCGACGTTGCAATCCCGTAGATCACCGCCATCACCAGCAGCACCGGTGCGCTGGTAACGACGGTCAGCCCAAACGACACAACACTGAATGCAACCGTGCCAGCCATGACGCATTTCCAGACGCCGAACCGGTTCAGCACCCAGCCAAGCGCCATTGCCATGCCGGCAATCGAGAGCGTGTGGATGGCGTTGAACGCGCCGATGAAGTTCTCGCGCAGGCCAAGTTCGAGCAGGTAGAGGTTGAAGACAAGCGCGAATACGCCAATCGAGATGTTGGCGATCAGGGTATAGATGAGGAAATAGCGAATGTCCGGTGTGTATCCCTTGATGCTGCGAACGTAGGACACGGGCTACACTCCCCCATCCAGCCGACCGGCGCACAATACTGGCCAGTCAATGCAATCACTCTACGCGTCAGGTTTCCGTGTGTCCAGACGTGGATTACCATCCGGTCGCTGCCCGGAAGTCGTGAATCTGGAGTTGGAGCGAGGTCTGCCCCTTCCATTCATTCTGTTTCAGGTCGCAGGCGACATCGACCCGACCAGCACGGACAAGCTCATCGAGCCGGTCTCCGTTACGGAAGTAGATGGCAGCGTGTTTACGGCCGTCGTGCCCTTCGAGCTGGAACATGAGGTGTTTGCCATCGCGGGTCAGCCGGGGCGAGCGCACCTGGAGATCACGGATCAGGAAGACCGGAGCCTCATTGCCATGTCCGGTTGGCTCCAGACAGGTGAGCGCTTCGACCGTTTCCAGCCGCAGTTCAGCATGGTCAACCTCGGCATCGAGGTGCAGTTGCCGCCGCGGCAACACTCCACCCCAGAGATCCATGACACTCGCTTCGAGAGCATTCCGGAATTCGTCAACCCGTTCGCTTGGTAACGAAAGGCCGGCGGCTGCCGCATGGCCACCAAAACGATCCAGCAGTTCAGACGTCATCTCCAATGCCTGGACAATATCGACGGTTCCGCCGGACCGTGCTGATCCTTTGGCGGAGAGCGGCCCTCGCTCAAATACGATCGCCGGGCGGTTGTGGTTCTCGGCCAGCCGGCCGGCAACGATCCCGGCCAGACCAATACTCCAGGTCGGATCGTCGACCACCAAGACCGGTGGCGCGACCCCGTCGGACTGCTCCTGCACCATCCGTTCGGCTTCTTCGGTGATCCTCTTCGTTTCCGCCTGACGCTTGCGATTCAACTCTTCAAGCTGGGCGGCAAACGGAACCGCGCTCTCGTAGTCGTTGGCGAGCAGCAGATTCAAGGCAACGACCGGGTCTGCCATCCGACCCGCCGCATTGATCCTTGGCCCAATCACGAATCCAATGTGCCATGTGTTCAGAATACGGCGGTCGATTTCCGCACAATCGCAGAGCGCCCGCATGCCAGGCAAGCTCCAACGCCGGAGCATTTCCAGTCCGCGGGCGACGAGCGCCCGGTTGTCGCCGCGAAGCTCGACGACATCGGCCACCGTTCCAAGTGCTGCATACGGTTGATACATGGCTGCGTCGTCATCGCCGAGCAGCGCCCGAACCAAGGTGAATGCGACGCCAACAGCCGCCAGTTCGCTCGTCGGATACTGGTTGGATTCTCGCCGGGGCGAGACAAACGGGATCGAGTCCGGCAGGTCTCCGTGGAGCAGATGGTGATCCAGGACAATCGGGCGCAAACCCCGCGAGACCGCATACTCCAGTTCCCGGCGGTTGCCACTGCCACAGTCGACGACAATCATCACATCAACGCCGGCGTCCGCGAAACGATCGACAGCCGGGCCGTTGAGTCCGTAACCATCCTTCTGCCGGTGCGGGATCACCGGAACCACCGTCCCCCCGAGCCGGGTGAGAACACGAAAGAGCATCGCCGTCGAGGTGATGCCATCAACGTCGTAGTCACCAAATACGCCGATCGGCGCGGTTCCCTGCAACGCCTCATGGATCAGGGCGACAGCCCGGTCCAGATCGGGGAGCAGGTGTGGGTCGGCAAGTGGTGCGGTCGCTGCCTGGAGAAACGCCGTCGCCTCGTCACGGGTGGCAATGCCGCGGCCATGAAGGATCGCGCTCAACAGCGGCCAATCGGTGATCGCAAGTTGTTCCGGCGTGAGTTTCGGCGGGTCGTGCCAGATGGTCTTGTCAGTGGTTCCGGTTGCGGCAACAGTCAAGGCGGACATCCTCTCACCGTGACCAGACAGCAGAAACCGGCC
Organism: uncultured Thermomicrobiales bacterium; assembly: GCA_964601285.1. Classification (GTDB taxonomy): domain Bacteria; phylum Chloroflexota; class Chloroflexia; order Thermomicrobiales; family CFX8; genus CAYWXR01. The sequence goes on from CAZRNC010000072.1 coordinate 5,170, forward strand.
GGAACGGCTTGTAGCATGAAGTTATCACCAGATTGTACGTACAGGGGTGTCTAGGTGGCAACAGCGGTCAGGAAACGGGATCAGACTCGGTGGGACTCTCCGTGCTGACATGCACCGCATCTGCCAGTTCAAGCCCGACCACGTGCTCGTCCTCGCCAATCCGTACCCGCAGCGGTCCATTGAACGGCAAACGTTCGAGCACGGTCACATGAACGTCTGGATAGAGTCCGAGTGAGCCGAGATAGCGCAATCGCTCGGCATCGGTATCCGAAACTCGCACGACAACGCCGCGCTCACCGGCTTCCATTGCGGCGAGCCGGTCGTCCGAAACAGTGGATACATCGCCACTCGCTGAAGGAATCGGATGGCCGTGCGGGTCGAACGCCGGGAACCCAAGAACCGCATCAATCCGGCGTTCAAACTCTTCGGATATCAGATGCTCCAGGCGGTCGGCTTCATCGTGGACTTCATCCCAGCTATAGCCCAACGCTTCAGCCAGGTAGAGCTCCAGCAGCCGGTGGTGTCGAACCACTTCCAGCGCGACCTTCCGGCCGGAATCGGTCAGGTCAATCGTGCGATAGGGTTCATAGGTAATCAGTTTGAGGTCGGCAAGCCGCTTGAGCATCCCGGTCACCGATGGCGGTGCAACATCAAGCTGCGCAGCAATCGCCTGGGTAGTCACCCGTTCGCCGCGCTCGTTGATCCCGTAGATAACCTTGAGGTAATCCTCCATGGCGGCAGTAATGGTCGTCAAGCCGCTAACCCTGTCTGCTATGCCGCACCGGTGGTTACCCGACGTCTGCCGGATCACCGCCCATGACCGACTGATAGAGATTCAACGATTCAATCACGAGCATTGCCAGCGCAACGAGCGACGTTATGACACACCACTGGCAAATCGCGTGCAACACAAACAGTTCAACGTAAGTAAGGTACAGATAGTACAGGATACCAGCCAACAGCATCCCCCAGGCAACAAGCGTCAGTGTCTCGTGTCCCAGTGGTGGAGTACGCAACAGCCGCAACCCGGCCAGTCCCGACAAGGCAGCAAACATCGCCATTCCCAGCAGGGCAATCGGAACCGGTCCGATGGTCGAATAGCGCGACGCCTGCACCGTTTCGCAGCCGCCAATGGCGCAGACCAGCACACTGTCGTCATAGTGCGCCCAGGTCAGGTAACCGGAAATTCCGATTCCGACCACTCCGAGCAGGATCAACGCATAGAGCAAGCGCCGGGACGGTCTGTTGAACGTTGGATCAGGCACTGACAACCGTCAACCTGCTTCCGGTGAACGATCGGCACCCAATGTCAGGAGCCGGCCGCAGCCAGCGCAGTCTCAATCTGCTGGCGCAACTGATCGTAGGTCGGTGCGGTCAACGCAACCCCATTCACCACCACCGTCGGTGTTGCCTGGACCCCGTCACTGATTGCCATGTCCTCAAGTTCCTGGAGGTCGTCATTGAACCGGTCAGTTCCGAGGCAGCTCTCGAACTCGTCCGCATCCAGTCCGATCTCCTCAGCCATCTTCACCATCCGTGACTTGGCGAAGCCGCCGTTGTCGCGACCAATCTGGTTGTACAGGAGCATGTCGTGAAGCTCCCAGAACTTGCCCTGCTCCAGCGCGCAGGCTGCAGCAACCGATGCATCGTGCGATTCGCTGCCCAGCCCGGTCAGGTCACGATACTCAAAGAAGACCTGGCCATTCGCAATATGGTTGTTGACCAGTTCCGGTTTGACGGAACGCGTCCAGGCGGCACAGCCGGGACACTGGAAATCGCTGTAGATAACAACGTGGACCGGAGCATCCGGATCACCGAGCGTCCGGCCATCGCGCGGAATCTCGGCCGCAATGCCTGGAGGCGCTGAAATTGGCTCGCTGGCGTATTGCCCCTCGTTCTCCCGGTTGACCAGCACCAGCAACAGCACAACTACCAGCGCTGCTGCTGCAACGCCGCCGGCCATCTTCAGCAGACGTTTGCGCTTGTCCCGCTGCTGCGCTTGCACGCGCTGGGCACGCCGTGACTCTGCTCGCGACGCAGCAGTCGATGAACCGGACTCCTGTTGTCCGCCTTGATTTCTGGATTTCTTAGCCATTGCGTTGCTCCTGGCCGGTAGAGGATACCGATCCGAACCTTTTTGTGAAGTCTATCACTAACGTTCCGCCTGCCCCTGCCCGGACACAGCCGTTTGGTTATCCTTCAGATCAGTTTTCCGGCGATACGCCGGCACATTCTGTCGCTCATGAATCGGGGTCTGTTGAAACGCTGGATTCTCGTTGTTCCGATCATCCTTGCCGCGCTTCTTGCTATCTATACAACCCGTATCGCACCGCGGTGGCTACGCATCAGCAAGCTGCGTGTTGGCATACCAGCCCTGCCACCCGAGTGGGACGGCCTGCGCATCTCCCACCTCTCCGATTTCCACCTCGGCTCGAGCGGGATGACCACCGACCATCTGCACCTGGCACGACAGCAAGCTCTGGACTTCAACCCGGATCTCATCGCACTAACTGGCGATTACTACGAAGCCGGCACCGAGGTTCCATCCGAAGGACTCTTCCGGGACTGGCCGGAAGGAGTGCCGGTACTGGCGGTGATGGGCAACCACGACCGGCGTGGCAAACACTCGCTCGAACGTACGATCCGCGAGTTGCGGGCCGGCGGCGCAACCGTCCTGAATAACGAAGCAATCCCGATCACGTTTCGTGGCCGGCAAGCCTGGATCTGTGGTGTTGACGATGCCCACACCTTCAACATCGATGTTCAAAAAGCGCTGGCAGACATTCCTGATGGCGAGCCGGCGCTGCTGATGCTCTCCCACTCGCCGGCGGCGATTCTCGATGTCGAACCGGGCGACGTCAGCCTGATCGTCGCCGGCCATACCCACGGCGGGCAGGTTCGCCTGGTGCCATCCGGTGCAATTCCATTCGTCAAGCAGATACGCAAGGCTCGCGGGCTGGCCCAGCGGCCGGACGGCCCGGTCTACCGCCGCTGGCACTGGATCAACGGCACCATTCTGCTCATCTCCGACGGCCTTGGCGTTTCTACGCTGCCCGTGCGCTTCCGAACCCGCCCCCACCTGCTCCTGATCGAACTGCACCGGGCCGAGCCCATTTCAGGCGAACGGTGCGACAACGTCTCCCGGTACGTCGAGGACATCTCCGAAGAGTCGTGGCTCTCGAAGAAACTGACCTGACCGCAGTCCCCCGAGGTAAACGCTCGTCCAACCCCGTAGGGGCAACTTGCATTCGCCCGCCTTGACACCCGACAACGTTGAACACGGCGAACGCAAGCACCTGTTCCAGCTATTTCGATGAACCTCGAACGTACCGGGGGGAGGAACGGTGTTTGTTTGTCATCCCGAGCGAAGTCGAGGGATCTCGAGCCACGGATCTTTCCGTGCGACATCAAGATTTGAGGGTCGAGATCCCTCGACTTCGCTCGGGATGACAGTTTAAGTTGGTCGGGATGACAGCCTAATCGGCATGTACAAGCCAAAACTGGAATTAATTGGAACACGTGGCTTTGCAATACGCTGCCACCCCTCCGGGGGACGTGGTTCAAGAGGACCAGACGGCTACAAATTGTGCGAACTAACGTCGATCAAGCCTCGCGAGTTACCAGGGTGTCGATCAGCGCGGAGAGCATTTCGGATTGCCCCGCCGGGGGTTCGATCTGATCCAGAAGATCCTGGGCACGATCGTGCCAGCGAAGCACCTCGAACTGGACGCTGTCGCTAACCTCATAGCGATTCATCAGATCCTGCACCATCGCGATCTCGTCAGAGCCGAGTTCGTCCTGGGTATAGAGCTGATCGACCGCCATCCGGTGAGCGTCGGACGCACGCTCTCGCAGGAGGATCGCCGGCAGGGCCTGCTTCCGGCGGCGGATATCGTCCGCGTAAGGTTTGCCGGTAACCGCCTCAGCACCCCAGACCCCAAGAAAGTCGTCCCGAATCTGAAAACCCATGCCGATCGCCGTGCCAAGGTCCTGATAGAGCGGCAGGTGTGCATCCGGCGCGTCGCCGATATGACCGCCGGCCCAGCAGGCAAAGCGGATAATGGTGGCCGTCTTGCCCTGGATCATTTCCAGATACTCGGTGGCGGTTACATCGTCCCGCGATTCGAACCCGAGATCGAGAACCTGTCCTTCAACGATTCGCAAGGTCGTGAAGTGCAACTCGTTTGAAAGATCGAGCGTCACCCCGGCAGAAACCCCACGATCAACGCTCCGGTTCAGTGCGACGTGCGCCGCCGCGAACATCCCGTCGCCGGCATTGATCGCCTGAGGGATGTCCCAAATCGACCAGACCGTCGGTCGGTGACGCCGTAACGGAGATCGATCCTGGATATCGTCGTGGATCAACGTGAAGTTGTGCAGCAGTTCGATGGCAGCAGCCACCGGAACTGCCCGCCGGGGATCGGCGCCGGCATGCTCACAACAGAGCAGGCAGAGCTTGGAACGCAACCGCTTGCCGGGATCGGAACGCTCCCGTTCGAAGCGGACATTGCTAATCCCCAGGTGATAGCGCATGACGTCGTAGATCGAGAGGTCCCGGTAGGAGATCGGCGTCGCCGAACGTTCGATCGATTCGAGCACCGTGTCAATCTCATCGTCGATCCAGCGATCGAACTCGAGTACAGATTGTATTGTGGTAGACAAGGATCCTCTTCCGGACGAACAACATGACCCGGCAATTGTCAAGGGTCTCGATTATCGGGCATAATATAGCATGAACGGTAGCTCAGGCCGAGGGACAAATGGTCGCGCCCATCGACCGCTAGCCTTCCAGCATTCAAAAAGAAAGAATGACGGCCGAATGCGAGCCGCCGGATACACCAAAGACTCACAGAGCCTGGCGCATTGCCATGGCTGCTTTGGGCAATGATGTGTCCCGCGCGTCCACGTGGGCAGTCCGGCGCGACGGGACAGAAAGTAAAGGGCTGATGCCATGATTCTATATTTGATCTTTATGGCTCCAACCATCCTGCTAATGCTCTGGGCACAGCATCGGGTGAAGAGTACATTCCAGGAGTTTTCCAAGGTCCCGAACCAGCAGCAACTGAGCGGCGCGGAAGTCGCACGGGTGATTCTGGATTCTCACGGCCTGCACGACGTTCCGGTCGAACCGATCTCCGGTGAACTGACCGACCACTACGACCCGCGGGTACGGGCGTTGCGCCTGTCCCAACCGGTTTTCGCATCCCGCTCGGTAGCTGCCCTTGGCATTGCCGCACACGAAGCCGGGCACGCACTCCAGCACCAGGAAGGGTACGCCCCGCTGAAAGTGCGTGGCGCTCTGGTGCCGGCGGCATCGATCGGTTCCAACCTTGGCTGGATCATGGTGCTGGCCGGTCTGGTGCTCCAGATCACC
>CAZRNC010000073.1:0-10516 GCA_964601285.1 uncultured Thermomicrobiales bacterium
GGCGACGCCTCGCCCTCCCAGTCTTCCGGTAAGGACACCCAGCCATACTCAACCGCCCAGACCGGCTTGTCAGTGTCGTTGTTGCGCTCCATCACCTCACGGGTCTGGATCGGCCGCGAGAAGTTGTTGCGTTCGAACTCCACCCGCCGGTCGCTCGGCGAATAGCCGTAGCCATAAACCATCACCGTCGCGATATCGAAATAATCCGCCCCGCCGTTGTCATAGACACCCTGCAGGAAGAGGAACTCATTCAGGTTGTCCGGGCCCCGCTGGTCGGTCGGAGCCAGCCCGGCCAGCAGAACCACTGCATCCGGGTCAATCGCCTTGATCGCGTCGTGGGCAACCTTCAGCAGTTCGACATAGCCGGCAGGGTCGATCGGAAACCCGCCCCACTCGCCCTCGAGGTTTGGCTCGTTCCAGATCTGGTAGTGCGTGATCCGTCCCTGGTAGCGGGTCGCCACCTGCTCGATGAAATCCACCCAGTCATCGAGGTCATTCGGTGGCCCGTCCGGAACTTCGTCCGCGCGATCCTGACCGGCCCGCGCCCATGCCGGCGGCTTCTCCAGCCGGGCAATGATCTGGATGTTGCGCTCCGTCGCCAGGTCGACAATCCGGTCGTATTTCTCCCAGGTTGAATCGCCCCAGACGTTGATATAGACATCCTGTTCCGGCTCAATCTCGTACCAGCCGAAAATCTGCCGGATGTAGCCAAATCCGGCGTCGGCGATCATATCCAGCGAACGCTCGACATTCTCCGGGTCGGCTTCTTCATTAAGAAAGGTGTTGACGCCCATCGGGTTGACATCAGTAAACGGAATCGGCTGGTGGTCGGTGCCGCTTGCCACGCCCCGGTTGAAATAATCCCGGGCAAGCCAGGCGACCCCCATCGAGCCAATCAACCCGATAATCACCGCCAGGTGCAGCCCCACCGTCACCCACCGGACATCCCCCCGCACCGCCCGCACAATCCACCGATCGGTCATCGGGCAAAGCCCCAATGAACCGTTGAGCTATGCACTGCCACGCACTGCCAACCCAGGCGACTTAAACTGTCATCCCGACGAAGGAGGGATCCGTTCTCCAAGATGCAAAACCCCACAGCTCTCAACGTACACATCGCCGCCTGGACTGTCATCCCGACGAAGGAGGGATCCGTAACTCCTGTGCCCGAACTACCAGGAGACGGTTTACCAGTCATACCAGCCATCGCTCAAATCAACCCAGTCCGGGCTCATCGCCTCAATCAAGGCAACCTTCTTCTCGCACCGCCACCCCTTGAGTTCCTTTTCCCGGGCAATAGCGTCTCGTACGTCCGAAAAGATTTCGTGGAACACCAAATCGGTCAAACCATATTTGCTCGTGAATCTCCCAAGACTTCCGGTCTTGTGTTGATATACGCGCCGTTCAAGGTTGTTGGTTACGCCGATATACGTTGTTCGATGCATGTTGGCCATGATGTAGACAAAATAGTCGCGTCTCATCACATGTCTCTCTGAGAAAGAAGGAGAGAACGGATTCCTCCTTCGTCGGAATGACAAATCAAAATCCGACCTCCCTGAATACCTCGATGTGACCCAAACCATCGGAAACCAGCATCCCCATAGCATAGGCGAGCCGCCTGCCAGGCGACCATGACACCGATGCTAGAATTCGGTGACACGTAAACGGTTTATGTGTAAACCGTTTTGCTACGCACCCTCTCCCGAAAGGCAAGCACATAGATGAGTAACCTGACCCAGGAAGACATTCTCAAAGCGGTTCACCCTGTCCCGCATCCTGATCTGGAACAGACGCTCGGCGATCTGAAAGTGATCAAGGGCGTCAGCTCCACAAACGGAACCGTGACGGTCGACCTTGAGCTGATTACCCCGGTCACGCCGTCCCAGCCCCGGATTGAATCAGAAATCCGCGAACGGGTCGGAGCGTTACCCGGCGTGGAACAGGTCGCGATCAACGTCACCACCCGCATCCGCCCGGTCGGCGGCGCACCCGGCAAGGAAGCAATCCCCGGCGTCAAGAACGCAATCGCGGTTGCATCCGGCAAGGGCGGCGTCGGCAAATCCACCGTGGCTGTGAACCTGGCAGTCGCCCTCGCCCGTGACGGCGCAAAGGTCGGCCTGCTCGATGCCGACGTCTACGGCCCAAGCATCCCGTTGATGATGGGCACCAGCGCCAAACCGACGATGCACAACAACAAGATCGTCCCGCTGGAGACCTTCGGCGTCAAACTGATGTCGATTGGCTTCCTGATGGACCCGAACAAGGCGCTGATCTGGCGTGGCCCCTTGGTCGCCCAGCTCATCAACCAGTTCCTGAACGAGGTCGACTGGGGCCAGCTCGACTACCTGATTATCGACCTGCCGCCAGGAACCGGCGACGTCCAGTTGACGCTTGTCCAGAAGATCCCGATCGCCGGCGCGGTCATCTGCACCACCCCGCAGGATGTCGCTCTGGCCGACGCGATCAAGGGCATCCAGATGTTCGAGGAAGTGAAAGCACCGATTCTCGGGATTATCGAGAACATGTCCTTCTTCATTTGCCCGAACTGCGGCGAACAGACCGACATCTTCGGCTTTGGTGGTGGAGAGCGCACCGCCGAGCGCTACAACGTCCCGCTGCTTGGCGCGATCCCGCTCAACATCAACGTCCGCCAGGGCGGCGACATCGGCCACCCGATCACCATCAGCGAACCGGAATCGCCGGCGTCCGTCGCCTTCCGCGACGCTGCCCGCGCCTGCACGATGCGCCTCGCCAAGGAAGCCGTCAAACGCCCGCACCGCCCAACCATCATGCTGCGCTCACAGCCGGGGTAACCGGCGGCAGCACGTCGGCAGCGATAACAGCGCCCACCGGACGCCGGTCGACCTCAAACACCGGATACCACTCCGCAACCGAGGACCAGGCGTCCGGCTCCCGTGGGAGCTGGAACGCCTGTCCTTTGTGGGGCAACTGGCGCGGGTAGCGCATCAGCACCGGTACGCGCTCCGCAACCGGGACCTCATGCAGCCGCACCAGCGACGTCGTCCGGCCGCTGGTGAGGATTGCCCAGCCGACCGCCCGCGCATCACGCACCCAGTTGGCATTGATCGCGTTGCCAACGGCGAATGTCCGGTCGTCCAGTGTCACGATCGTGACCGGGGCGATCCTCTTCTTTCCTGTGCGCCGGCCGGGGATAGCAATGGTGACCTCACGTTGCATTCGCAGCCCAAGCGACAGGAACAGATTGCCAACTCGTGTCCACCACGGATTCTGCACACTCTCCATTGAGTCTCTCCATTCAGTTCCATGCCGGATCAATGGTGATGTCCATCACCGTCAAGGTCGATCCGCGTTGGCGCGTCCGTGCCAGGTTCGATCACCACAAACTGGCCCATCATGCCGGAGTCCTCGTGCATCAGGATGTGGCAGTGGAACATGTAGGGCACCCCCGGATCGGTGTAGCCATCGAACCGGGCGATAAGCCGGACCGTGACACCATCCGGAACAAACACCGTGTCCTTCCAGCCCTGCATGTGTGCCGGAGGGGCTTCTCCGTCGATCTCCAGCACCAGGAAATGCACCAGGTGGACGTGGAAGTTGTGATATTGCCCGCCACTGTTGGTAACTTCCCAGATTTCGGTGCTGCCCTCGTCGATGGCGAAGTCAATCCGCTCCATGTCCATCTCGCGTCCGTTGATGTTGGACATGCCCGAAAGCCGGAACGTTCGCGTTGCGTCCGCATCGGCAGGATCAAGCCGGTCGATCGTTGCCAACTGCTCGGGAAGCGGCGCGGACGTTTCCAGCGTTGCAGCGCCCCGTAGCCGGAGAATGTCGAAGGTATCATCGCCACCGTTGAATCGCGCCTGCACGAAGTTCCAGTTCAGATCCGGTTCAAAACTGCGCAGAATGGTGTTATCTCCCGGCGAGACCCGGACAACGATCTCTGCCCGTTCGCCCGGCGAAAGCAGCAGGCGGGTGACCGGAACCGGCGCTTCGAGCAGACCGCTATCCGAGGCGATCACCTGGAACTCGCGGTCGTCGGTGAACCCGAAATTGTAGACACGGGCGTTCGAAGCGTTCAACACCCGGAAGCGCACCAGTTCGGTTGTCGCGTCGAACACCGGAGAATGGGTTCCGTTGACCAGAATCTCGTCGCCAAGCAGGCCGACCGAATTCATAAACTGCCAGAATCCGTTATTCATGTTCAACTTGCCGTTACCGTCGATGCGCTTGTCCTGGACAATCAGCGGAATATCATCAACCCCGTAGGTATCTGGCAGGTCGAGTGCATCCGATTCCGGGCTATCCAGCAGGAAGAGCCCGGCAGCGCCACGGTAGACATGCTCGGCCGTGTTGCCGTGCAGGTGCGGGTGATACCAGAGCGTCGACGCCGGCTGGTTGATCGTCCACTCCGGCGACCAGGTTTCGCCCGGCTGGATCATCTGATGCGGTCCGCCATCCATCCGCGCCGGCAGGTGCATCCCATGCCAGTGGAGCGTCGTCACTTCGTCTACCCCGTTGGTGACATTGACAACCACCTCGTCGCCCTGGCTGGCCCGCAGTGTCGGGCCGAGATAGGTCTGGTTCAGCCCCCAGGTGGGAGACTGCTTGCCCTGGATCAGTTCGGTTTCGCCCTCAACAAACTCCAGGTTAAAGACCTTGCGGCCCTCAGCGTCGATCTCCGGCTCTTGCAACTCCGGAATCTGGAGCGGCGTTTCCAGGGCAACATCCCCGACATTCGATTCACCGGCCTGCGAGTAAACCAGCATGGTAATGCCGAGAGAACCAGCGATACACAAGCCGACCAGCAACGCCGAGCCGCCGAGCCAACATCCAAGTCGAGATTTCATGAGTACCTTCCTCACCTTCATTGAGGTGCCGGGACCGTCATGGTCCCGGGCTATGAGCGCCGGACGGCCGCGACGTTGCGGCCGTCCACGGAAACGCTCTTGCGAATCAACGAACCCTAGTCAGCAACCGGAGTGTGTACCGGCTCATGCAAACGAGCGGCCGGCGACGATTCAATCTGGATGTGCGGCAGGCGCCGGTCAAGCCAGCCAGGCAGCCACCAGTTGCGGTCGCCGAGCAGTTCCATCGTGGCCGGCACCAGCACCAGCCGGACAATCGTGGCATCCACCAGGATCGCCATCGCCAGGCCAAATCCGACCATCTGTAGCGAGCGCTCCGGGGAGAGGACGAAGCTGCCAAAGACACAGATCATGATCGCCGCGGCTGCCGTGATCACCCGTGCCGTAAGGGCCAGTCCATCGGCAACCGATTTGCCGTTGTCCCGAGTGCGCTCATACTCCTCACGAATCCGTGAGAGCAGGAAAACCTCGTAATCCATCGACAAACCAAAAACGATAGCAAACAGCATGATCGGAACCCAGGCCTCGATCGGCCCCGGGTGGCCACCTCCCAGCAACGAAAGTCCCCAACCCCACTGGAAAACCGCCACCAGCACGCCATAGGCCGCACCGATAGAGAGCAGATTCATTACCACTGCCTTCAGCGGAACCAGCAGACTGCGGAAGACGACCATAAGCAGGACGAAGCTCAGGGCCAACACCGCCCCAAAGAAGACCGGCATCTTACCCAGCGTATATTCGGCAAAGTCGATCGCTGCAGCAGTCGAACCACCAACCATGACCCGCACACCGCTGGATTCGGTCGCCTGTGGAATGACATCATCCCGGAGGCTGTGAATCAGATCCTGGGTGGCGGCATCCTGCGGCGAGGTCTCCGGCACAACGATCATCACCGCCGTGTTGCTCTCCGGATTCACGATCGGCGAACCAGCGAAGGAAACACCGTCAGTCGCGTTCAACGACGCCGTCAGCTGGTCCAGCGTCTCGCCATCCGTCTCCGCACCTGGCAGATCAACCGCCAGCACCAGCGGACCGTTTGACCCAACGCCGAATCCTTCCGACAGCAGGTCATACGCCCGCCGGCTGGTGTCGGTATCCGGGCGGTTGCCGTTGTCACCAAACCCGAGCCGCAAGTCAGCAGCCGGCACCATCAAGGCAACCAGCACGAACAGTGACACCAGCATCGAGGCCAGAGGACGACGCTGGATAACCCGGCTCCAACGGACCCAGATCGACGTGCGCGGGTTGTCATGTCGCTGTGCCCGGTGAGGCAGCCCAAAGCGGTCGATGTGCTTGCCGACCATTCCGAGCAGCGCCGGCAACAGCGTCAGCGATGCCAGCATCGTCATCAGCACCGCCAGCGAGATCGCGACAGCCACACCGCTCATCGAGCTGAGATTGAGCAACAGCAGGCCCAGCACCGAGATGACCACCGTGCCGCCGGCAAAGAGCACTGCCCGCCCGGCAGTGTTCATCGCCATCACGACTGCATCCTTGGTTTCCATACCCCGGCTGAGACCTTCGCGGTAGCGGGTCACGATGAACAGGGCATAGTCAATTCCGACACCAATCCCGACCATCGCCGCGGTGGGAGTCGAGAAATCGGGAACGCTCAGGAAGCGGGTCGAAAGCAGCACCAGCGAAAGGCCACAGCCGATGCCAAACAGCGCCGTACCGATTGGCAAGCCCATCGCCAGGACCGAACCGAACGCGATCAGCAGGATAATCACCGCTGCGATCAGTCCGATCATCTCCGACGATGGCTCGGCAAAATCGGTAAAGTAGGCACCGCCAAACTCGACAGTCAAGGACTCTTGATCTGCTGGACGGTGTTCGAGGATTGCCTCGCTTGCCGTGGCAATCTCTTCCTGGGTGTCATCCAGGAAACTGATCTCGGCGAAGGCGATCGTGCCGTCTTCTGAAATCTGATGTGCCCCGGCCGGATCGTAGGGACTGACAAGCGCCACATTCTCAACATCAGCAAGGATGCCGGCGAACATCGCTTCCATCGTCTGTTGAATGGCTGGATCATGAACGCCGTTGTCCGCCTGGAAGACGATTTGTCCCTGCTCTCCGCCACGGTCGGCGAACCCTGACTCGGTCAACAGATCCAACGCCGCCTGGGATTCTGAACCCGGCAGCGAGAAGTCGCTGCGGAACTCTCCGCCGGCCAGCATGCCGAGCGCACCCAGCCCAACCAGCAAGACAAGCCAGGCAGCTACAACCAGCTTGCGCTTCTCGTAACAGAAACTGGCAATTCGTTTCATGACGTAATGAACCTCTCTGTTCTTCCTTCTGCGACATGCGTTGTGCGCTCGTGCGTCAACGTCGACACACTCCCGACGGTCCCCGAACCGTCGTATTGAGGCTAAACCCCGGCAGCCAAAACTGCGACGGGGGAAACTGTCAATTCGAAGGTAGGGATAGCCCCCAGAGGTGAGGGCTGATTGGGTTGGCTTATGGCAATTGGGGGAGAAAGTGCATATCCTCTTGAGTGGGTACTCTGGATTGCAGGTCTTCCCCGTGGAGACCGGTCCGGGTATCGGGGCCGCCAGCGATTGCTGCAACAGTCGCCTGGCGGCCCTGCCCCTCAGGGGCTACCGGAACCGATCCAGATCATTCAACTTCACGCAACATCCGTTCAATCGTCGCAACTCGCACCCGCAGATCGGCCATACCTTCCGTCAACTGGTGCAGTTCGGTAGCGGTACGGTTCTGGACCGATGTCGCTTCCTCGGCCAGCCGGCGGTACGCCTCTTCACGGGCGATCTCCGCCCGGCTCTCCAGCGTCGCCCGGCGCGTGGTCATGTACTGCCAGACACCGAAACAGGCTGCGAGGGTGAAGAGTGTCAGGATTGCCAGCGTGAAGATCACACTGCCCCATCCACCCCAAACCTCTTCGGCGTTGGTAGTCTGCGCAGTGATGAGCATGAGCCCATCAATCGACAAACGTTCGATGTTCACGATCCCCCCTTCGAATCTTCCGGCTTCGTGCCGTCATCGGTCAGCGTCAAGACAGCTCTCGTGATCTCTTCAGGAGTCAGGCTAATTGCGAACGGTGTCACCTCAAAAAACTTCATCGCCTTACCATCCTCCGATAGCTCCAGCACGCCCGACACCAACCCGGCACCTTCCAGTCGTTGCAAGTGCAGGTGCAGCAGCGGCCGGCTGATCCCCAGCTCACGTGCGAGCTGGCTCACATAATTCCGGCCGCCAGCCAACGCTGCGATAATCCGCAACCGGTGTGGATTCGACAGCGCCGCCAGCACTTTCAACAGGTCATCTCCCGACAAGGCAACAGGGTCTATGTCAGCACCCTCCTTTACGTGTCAGGTTATTCTTACATGTGATGCAATAGCTTGTCAATGGTTCCGTCTTCTCCCCCGAAGGGGTAGGGGCGCATAGCAATGCGTCCGCGTACGACGCCTGCAATGTTCGATTAGGAACCCGCCCGCCTGCACTGTCATCCTGAGCGAAGTCGAAGGGATGGCAGGTAAACAGGCACGCCCAAGCCAAGACCGGAGATAGTTGGAACACGTGACGCATAGCAATGCGCCCCTACCCCTTCTGCGGTCGGTGCATCGCCAAACGCGCAACATTCCAGGATCTGGACGGCATGACATACAATGTTAGGGAAACACGATCCAACCCAGCATGCTGCGTGTCCCATCCGGGTGCATTGGAGGAGAACATGGCTGATCAGCGTACCGGTCTATCGGTAAATCACAGCGCATCCTATGACGAAAAGCCATGGATCGAGCAGTACCAGGTTGGGGTTCCGCCCTCGATCAATTACCCCGACTGGACGGTTCCAGATCTGCTGGCCGACGCAGTCAGCAAATACCCCAATCTCGACGCGATGGTCTACTACGGCAACGCATTCAGCTACCGCGACCTGGACCGGCTCTCGTCCCAGTTCGCAAACCGGTTGATCGAAATGGGCCTCAAACATGGCGAACCGGTCATGATGGTCATGGCCAACCTGCCCCAATACCTCATCGCCCACTTCGGCACACTCAAGGCCGGCGGCATTGTCGCAGCAATCAACCCGCTGCTCGTTGAACGCGAGATCGCCAGCCTGGCGGCAGATTCCAAAGCACGCTTCATCGTCGTCCTCGACCGCATGTGGGACAAAGTAGAACCGATCATTGCCCGCCGCGAAATCGAAACAGCCATCGTCACCGGCATCCAGGACTACCTGCCAACATTCAAACGACTGCTCTACCCGGTGAAGTTCCGCAAGGAGATGATCCGGATTCCCCACCAGCCGGACAAGGGCATCCACCAGTTCCGCAAGCTCATGGCCGGCGCGTCGGACAAACCAACTGGTGTGAAGATCTCCCGCGAGGATGTCGCGCTCTTCCAATACACCGGCGGCACCACCGGACTGCCGAAGGCGGCCATGCTCACCCACCGCAACATTGTCGCCAACGCGCTGCAATCACGGGCGCTGATGGTCGATGCCAAAGATGGCGAAGAGGTCGTGCTGGCAGTGCTGCCCTTCTTCCACGCCTATGGCGGCACGCTCTGCCTGCATACCGGCATCAACATCGGCGCCAAGATCGTCCTCGTCCCGCGGTTCGACCTGGTAGAAACCATGGGCGTCATCGCCGACCACCAACCCACCATCCTGCCCGGTGTGCCGACGCTCTACCACGCCCTCAACAGTGGCGCAGCCAACAACCCGGCCCGCCAGCGGTCGCTCAAATCGATCAGGCTCTGTATCAGTGGTGGCGCACCGCTGCCGGCCGACGTCCACGAACGCTTTGAAGAGATTACCGGCGGCCGCCTGGTCGAAGGCTACGGCCTTTCCGAAGCATCGCCGGTCACCCACGCCAATCCACTCGATGGACGCGGCCGGCTCGGCACCGTCGGACTCCCGCTACCAGATACCGAAGTGCGGATTGTCGACCTCGAAACCCGCGAACCAATGCCGGTTGGCGAACGCGGCGAGATCGCCGTCCGTGGCCCGCAAGTGATGAAGGGCTACTGGAACCGCGAGCAGGACACCCGCGAGGTGCTGGACGAGGACGGCTGGCTCTACACCGGCGACGTCGCGATCATGCACGAGGATGGATTCTTCCAGATCGTCGACCGGCAGAAGGATGTCATCATTACCGGCGGCGAGAACGTCTATCCCCGCGAGATCGAGGAAGTGCTCTACACCCACCCGAAGATCAGCGAGGCCGCCGTCGCCGGCATCACCCACCCGGTCGGCGGACAGGTCGCCAAGGCCTACATCGTCGTCATCGAGGGCGAGACACTCACCCGCCGCGAGGTGCTCCAGTTCTGCGCCGACAAGCTGGCGAAATACAAGATCCCCCGGCTGATCGAGTTCCGCGATAGCCTGCCGAAATCACCAGCCGGCAAGATCATCCGCCGCGAACTGGTGGAAGGCGAAACCAAACGCCCATCCCGTGACCGCGCCACCGAAGAACTGGCCAACGTCGAAGAGTTCGTCCCCGAAACCCCGCCAGCCGAGGAAGCGCCGGCCGAATAAGCCTGCCTGTTAGTTTTGGTCTATATCGGGGGTGTCCATTCAAATCGTAGGGGCGCAATGAATTGCGCCCTTTCTCGTCAAGTTAGGAGAAGTTCACTGGCGTGGGCTCCAAATTGCAATTGTCATCTCGACCGAAGCGGAGAGATCTCGACACGGATTGCGTTGCAGT
>CAZRNC010000074.1:0-2435 GCA_964601285.1 uncultured Thermomicrobiales bacterium
GCAACTCGTGCGGCAGGGGCGCTGCTCGCCTATCTCCGGCAGACCCAGATGAACGGCCTCAAGCAGATCACCGGCCTGTATACCTACTCCACCGAACGCTACATGAGCCTCGATGCCCAGACACGTCGCAATCTGGAACTGACCGAGTCCTCGTCACGTTCAGGAGAGACCTCGCTGCTGAAAACGCTGGACCTCACCCAGACGCCACTTGGCACCCGTCTGTTGCAGCGCTGGATTGGCCAGCCGTTGCTCGATGCAGGGGAAATCAATGCCCGGCTGGACGGGGTTGAATGGCTCGCCGGCAATGCGCTGATTCGCACGAACTTGCGCACTGCTCTCCGCCAGGTTGGCGACATCGAGCGGATCATCAACCGGGTTGTCAACATGCAGGCTGGCCCGCGGGAGCTTCAGCGGCTGGGGCGCTCGCTGGAAACGCTCCCCGACATTTGCCAGTTGCTCGAACATCCCGACAAACCGGATTCATTGCCGGCAATCGAACCGTGCGACGAGGTTGCCGCACTAATTCTCAATGCCATCAGCAACGATCCGCCGGCACTGCTGACCGGTGGCAATGCTATCCGGCCAGGGTACAGCGCCCAGCTCGACGGATTGCGGCGGACGTTGGCAGAAGACAGAACCTACATCGCCAACCTGGAATCCAGCGAACGCACAGCCACAGGAATCAAAAGCCTGAAGGTCGGCTTCAACAAGGTATTCGGCTATTACCTCGAGATCTCGAACGCCAACCGCGAACCGGTTCCTGACCACTACATCCGCAAGCAGACGCTGGTCAACGCCGAGCGCTACATCACTCCGGAATTGAAGGATGCTGAACAGCGGGTCCTCAGCGCTGAGGAGCGCATCACGAGCGCTGAGGCCGAAGCGTTTCACGACCTGCTAGCCCAGACCGCCAGCCAGGCTGCAGCGATTCGCAAAGCCGCTGCTGCAGTTGCCGCGCTCGATTGCCTCTCATCACTTGCCGAGGCCGCTGCTACCCGTGGATACGTCCGGCCTCAATTGGTTGACGAGGATGTCATCGAAATCGAAGCGGGACGCCACCCGATTGTCGAACGTGAGATGGATGGTGGTGAGTTCGTCGCCAACGATGCCCGGCTTTCCGATGACGAGGGTCGTATTGCTATCCTCACCGGCCCAAACATGGCCGGCAAGTCAACCTACCTGCGCCAGGTCGCCCTGATCTGCCTGATGGCACAGGTTGGATCCTTCGTACCGGCAGCACGGGCCAGGCTTGGTGTCATTGATCGCATCTTCACCAGGATTGGTGCCCAGGACGATCTCGCCAGCGGGCAATCGACGTTTATGGTTGAGATGTTGGAGACGGCAACGATCCTGAACCACGCCACGGCTCGCTCGCTGGTGATTCTCGACGAGATCGGACGGGGAACCAGCACCTACGACGGGTTGGCAATCGCCACCGCGATTGTCGAATACATCCACAACACCCCTCGGCTCGGCAGCAAGACGCTCTTTGCGACCCATTACCATGAGCTAACCTCGCTGGCCGGCGTGCTGCCGGCAGTTCGAAACTACCGGGTTGATGTGCTGGAGGCCGGTGACCGGATTACCTTCCTGCACCGGGTCGTTCCCGGCGGTGCCGACCGTTCCTACGGCGTCTACGTCGCCCAACTGGCTGGTATGCCCCGCGGCGTCGTCCGCCGCGCGACAGACATTCTCTCCGATCTGGAACGTGACGCAGCCAGTAGTGGCCGGCGCGGACAGCAGGAAGCAGCCATCACCAACCAGTCCACCGACCCACTCCAGATGTCATTCTTCGGAGCCAACCACCCGGCCCTGGAACGCCTCGCCGGCATCGAGGTCGATGCCCTGTCGCCGCTTGAGGCACTAACCGCGCTTTATGAGTTGCAGAAACTCGCCCGAGAATAGCGGCTCGATATACGCATCGTGCAATCCGTGAGTTCGGTTTGTTTGCGTAGGGGCGACTTGCATTCGCCCGGTGTTTCAACCAATTCCGGGTTTGGCTTGCGCATGCTGGTTTATCCGTCATCCTGAGCTTGTCGAAGGATCTCGAGCCTCGGATCTTGAATCCCCGTGGAAAGATTCGAGGCTCGAGGTCCCTCGACTTCGCTCGGGATGACGGCCCGGGCGCCGTTCTTCTTTGCGGACGTCACATGATCCTGAAACAGTATGGGCTTGTACATGCCTTTTTCACTGTCATCCTGAGCGAAGCGAAGCGGAGTCGAAGGATCTCTTTCCATGCAATTTGGTGGTACCTCGAACGTTTCATGGAATGAGATCCTTCGACTCCGCTCAGAGCCTGCCCTGAGCAACGTCGAAGGGATGACAATCTAAACGCCGTTCTTCTTCGCGTACGATCGATGATTCTGAATTAGTTGGTTCTGGTGCGAATGCAAGTCGCCCCTACGGAGCCTTCCACGCTACGGCGGAAAAACTAC
>CAZRNC010000074.1:2445-10341 GCA_964601285.1 uncultured Thermomicrobiales bacterium
TCGGATCTTGAATCCTCGTGGCAACCTTCGAGGCTCGAGGTCCCTCGACTTCGCTCGGGATGACGGCCCGGCGCCGTTCTTCTTTGCGGACGTCAGATGATCCTGAAACTGTTGGAACAGGTACTTTCGTTCTCTCTGTGAAGCGCCGCTGTTGTCAAGCCGGGCGAATGCAAGTCGCCCCTACGGAGCCTTCCACGCTACGGCGGAAAAACTACAGAACGACTCCGGAAGATCTCGACTATCGAATGTAGACTCTGCCCGAAGACACCACCCGCTCGCCGGCGATTCTGTTATGCTTTTGCCTGCCGAGCGGGAAACCCGTTCCAAGGCTCAACAAGAAAAGCAGGGCAGGTCCACTGATAGTCTTAGAAATTCTCTCGACGTTTCTGTATATCATGCAATTTGCGATTATTGGCCGGGCAATTTTGTCTTGGTTTGACCGGACAGGTCAGAATCCGATCTCCCAGATTCTGATTCAGATCACCGAACCGATCATTGCTCCGATCCGCGCCATCATGCCGCGCACCGGGATGATCGACCTTTCGCCAATGATCGCCATCTTCGCGGTCATCATCATACAAATGATGCTACGAAGCGCAATCAACAGCTAGGTCCGAGATTACGGTGGACTACTGACCGGCGGAGTCCTTGCGTGGCCGGCGTCGTTGATGGATCACTGGCCCACGGCCCTTGGCAAATTCAAGCTCGTCAACGGTGCATTCAATATCATCGCCTGATTCCAGCCTGACCGTGACATTCTCCTTTAGGATGTTCAGTGCGTGGACATAGCCCGCCCCCTGGGCGGTTTCGACCTGCTGGCCGAGCCGGGGCAACGTTGACCGCACTTCACGGTAGAAGTCATCTTCGTAGGAAAGACAGCAAAGCAGCTTTCCGCAGGCGCCCGAGTTCTTGGTCGGGTTCAGGGTGATCTCCTGGTTTTTCGCCATCGTAATGGTGACATCGGCAAACTGCGGCAACCAGGTTGAGCAACAGAGCGGACGTCCGCACTTGCCGAGACTGCCGATCAGTCTCGCCTCTTCCCGCGGACCGATCTGCCGCAACTCAATCCGGCACCGGAACCAGGACGCAAGGTCACGCACCAGCGACCGGAAGTCGACTCGGCCGTTTGCCGAGAAGTAGAGTGTCAGCCGGCTGCCATCGTGGTTGTATTGCGCCTTGACCGGTTTCATTGGCAGCTTGTGATTGCGTACCTTCTCGGCGAACACAGCAAGCGCTTCACCTTGAGACTCCCGAAGTGACTCGGCACGCTCGAGATCCTCGACGGTTGCGACCCTCACAATGGGCTTGATCTCGCCTTCCAACGCCGAAGAGACCATCTGGTGTGGAGCAATCACAACAACAGCAATATCGCTGCCACGTTCAGTCTCGACAATGACATTGGAGCCGGCCTGTAGATTATGGCCACTCGCGTCGAAATAGTATGTCCTGCTGGAGTCGCGAAACCGGACGCCGGCGACGGTTACTTCGGGGGCATCAACTTCCCCGCCGGCCACCTCGGGCAGGGCATGTTCGCAACCATCGCATCCGCACGCCTCAAACATCATCGTCCGCTTTCCGGCGAGATGCAGGCGTTCGCGGAAGCGATCGCGGGCTTCTTCGTAAAACGTGGTGTCCTGTGGTTCTGTTATCCCGGCCATTGCATCACCATCGCTTGCAGCGCTATCCGCGCCTGGATATTCGCGTCCAGATCGTCCATACAGCGGCGTGTTGCCCGGATTGCCCGGTTCAGATCGGTCACCTGATACCCTGCTGCCAGTCTCGAAA
Organism: uncultured Thermomicrobiales bacterium; assembly: GCA_964601285.1. Lineage (GTDB taxonomy): Bacteria > Chloroflexota > Chloroflexia > Thermomicrobiales > CFX8 > CAYWXR01. Next base: position 4,231 of record CAZRNC010000074.1, read on the forward strand.
CGCGGTCTCCGATCTCCGGAAAGACCGTCAGGTCCGGCAAACCGGTGCGATAGAGCAACGCATCGCGCCAGATGCCGGCATACAGATCGAGAAGTGCGTACGTGGCATCGCGGTTACGGCTATGGTTGGTGGCAACAACACCACTAATTTGTATACGTCCCAATTGCGTTGCCAGATGCTCGAACGCCGTTTCCAGTTTCTCACGTCGCGCCCTGATCGCATCAGGATCAGCTGCCATCTTCAACGCCCAGGCGATCCGGCCATGAGCTCCACGCGAGATTGCCGCGGCCGCAGCCGCCGGTGTTCCGCGTGATTCCAATGCTTCCCGGATAAGCGGCGTCGACACCATCCCCAGCGAAATATGCCGGCAACGGGAGCGAATCGTCTCGGCTACGGCGTCTGGAGAAGAAGCGATCAGCACAATCACTGCGTACGACGGCGGTTCTTCCAGCGTCTTCAGGAACGCATCCGGTGCAGACTCCGAAAGTAGCTCTGCGTCGTCAATGATCTGGATCTTCCAGCGACCCATCACCGGGCGGGTGACGATATCCTGCCGCAACCAGCGGATGGCCTCAATCGAGATCCGTTGCCGGGCACGTGATGCATCGCCACGTGGTGCGCCAAGCATCCCGGCTTGCCATTCGAGGTCAACAAGTGTGACATCGGGGTGGATACCGCCCGCTATCCGCCGGCAGGTGTCGCAAGAGCGGCAGGGACGTTCAGCAGCGGGACGCTCGCAATTGAGCGCCATCGCCAGGGTTCGGGCAAATGTGGTGCGCCCGACACCCTCCGGACCAGTAATCAACCAGGCATGAGCCGGTGAGCCGGCCTCAATCTGCGAGGCAACATCGTTGACGACACCGGAATGTCCAACCAGCGACCAGCGTGCTGTTGGTCCGGAAGCGTCGATCATGCTGCCTTGACTTTCTTCCTCGGCCGCCGAGTTACCGATCCAGTCTCTTCGATCCGTTCGCCAACCGACAATGCCGACACAATCCGTGAGCGTTCATCATTTCCGATCGACGTACCTTCGGTGCCAAAGCCGCGGACATACTCATAGAGTTCATTGATATGGACGATCTCGGTCACCGGATTGCGGATTTCGATGTCTACTTCCGGGTGCACAAAAACCACCACCCCGGTAACATCCGGCGAAAGCCCTTCAGATTCGAAGAAGCTCTCAACCGTGGCAACCTGGGAATCTACATCAACCGTCGGGTTACCGAGTTGAGGGCCGCCAAGGTTGAACAGTTGCTTGAACGCGTTCCGCTTCCAGCGCTTGCCATCGACTTCGATCTTTCCGCCAACTTCGCGCGGAGTCAGCACCAGCACACCGGATGGCGTTACGATTACATGATCCGGCCGGCGACCCGGCAGGTTCGGGTAGTGAACGACAGCGAAACGGTCGTTGAGCTTGCTGAGCAGATGATCCACGACTTCGTCAGTTCTCGGCTTGCGGCTCCAGCGGGCAACCTGCTGCATGCCACCATTGAATGTCAGGAAACCAACAATCAAACCGACGTAGGCGAGCAGGATCTGGTTCTGGACGAACGTCAGGATAAACGCAGATGCCAGAAAGATCAGACCAGCGGCAACCATGAACCGCCCAGTCTTCTTCCGACGCTCAATCCAGCCAATATTTCGTACTATCCGCAACCTGGAACCCGGTCTCTCATACAATTAGTGCCGTGCGCCCCATCGAGCGCCGGAATGTCAGAGGAAGTTTGAATCAATTTCATGAAACTTGCACAGTCAATGCACGCGCTCCAGGCGCTCTCTCCGTGGCGAGAGTTTAGCATGCTCGCTGGAACGTTCACAATCAGGAGACGCCGGTGAACACCGCCGCCAGCAGCCACGAAACCGACATCTCGATCATCATTATCAACTGGAATGTTGCAGGATTGCTCGACAACTGCCTGGCATCGATCGAGCGTGAACTGACCAATAGTTCCCTGTGTGCCGAAGTCATCGTGGTTGATAACGCTTCCGAAGAACGCACCTTTCAAAAGGTTGTTGAATCTCGCCAGGTTGATCAATTGATCGAACTTGAATCAAATCGTGGCTACGGTGCAGCCTGCAACACCAGCGCGGCCGCTGCCAACGGTTCGGCGATCCTGCTGCTCAATCCAGACACCATCCTGCAACCTGGGTCGATCAACCACCTCTGGCAGACGTTGAACCTTGCGCAACACATCGGATTGGTCGCGCCGCTACTGCTGAACGCTGACGGCTCCATGCAGTCCGCCGGCTACCGCTTTCCGGGCGCTGCCAATCTGCTCTTCGACTTGTTGCCACTTCCCTCGCGTCTGTATGAATCACCGCTCAACGGCAGAATCCATACTGGCAATGGTGAACTTCCGTATGCAGTTGATTACGCACTCGGGGCAGCCCTGCTGATCCGGCGAGAAGCGTTCGAGCAGGTTTCGGGATTCGACGAGTCTTATTTTATGTACAGCGAAGAGGTTGACCTGCAACGCCGGCTTGCTGAATCAGGCTGGACTCGGCTGCTCGCTCCGGCCGCCCGGATCGTCCATCTCGGCGGACAGTCGACCGGACAACGGCCGCAGGAGATGGAATCGGCACTCTGGCACAGCCGTGCTCGCTACCACAAGCGCTGGTCGACGCCGGCAAAGCAACGTCTCCACAAACTGGCAACACTCGCTGCCACCACCGTGGATGACCGGCGCAACCCGGACAACAAGTCTCGCAACCAACAGATTCGCAATCTCTTTGCCGGTGAGGCTGAAGTCGAATGAGCAACACGCCATCGCTGACGGCGATCATGCTCGCCCGGAACGAAGAGCGACACCTGCCCGGCTGCCTCGAGTCGCTTCTGCCGCTTACCGACCAGTTGTTGGTTGTCGACTCAGGTTCAACTGACGCCACCGTTGAGATCGCGGCGAGCTACGGTGCCGAGGTCGCCACTCGCCCGTTTCGCGGGTTCGCATCCCAGCGCAACCATGCCCTTGACCTTGCAGCAGGCAGCGACTGGATTCTCTTCATCGACCCTGACGAACGGTTAACCCCGGCTTTGGTCAACGAGATTCGGGAAACGATTGCCACTGCTCCTGCAGAGGTCGCCGGCTACTTCATCCCGCGTCGAAACATTGCGTTCGGCCGCGAACTGCGCGGTGGCGGCTGGTATCCCGACTATCAGGCACGCCTGATCCGAACAGGACGAGGGCGTTATGACCCCACCCGTGAGGTCCATGAGATCGTCCTGTTTGACGGCAAAACAGACTGCCTCAAGGCACCACTGATCCATATCAACTACGAATCCCGGCTTGAAGTGTTGCAGCGTCAACGCGCCTACACATTACGCCAGGCTGCGTCCGGGATGATCCCGCCACCGAAACCGGTCTCATGGGTAAGCAGACCTGCTCGCGAGTTCGTCCGCCGGTTTGTCAAACTTCGTGGCTACCGCGACGGGCTGGACGGCCTCTTCCTGGCATCGGTGATGGCATTGGAAGAGTTCCGCGGCTGCGCTCTGGCACGTCGAAGGGCGGCCAAAGTATGAGCGTCACCGCAGTCGTCGTCAGCTACAACGTGCGTGACCTGCTGGTTCAATGCCTTGCTTCACTCGAAGTAGCGATCGAACACGGCGCTCTCGACCAGATCATCGTTGTCGACAACGACAGTTCTGATGGCAGCGTGCCGGCCGTTCGCGAATGTCTTCCTGACGCGCTCCTGATCGAAGCCGAAAACAACGGCTACGGCGCCGGCGCAAACCGGGGCATCGAACAAACAACAACCGACTACGTTCTCGTCCTCAATCCGGACACCGTCGTCCCGGCTGCCACTATCGCCCGGCTGGCTGGCTATCTCGATGACCACCCAAACGTCGCAATCGTCGCGCCACGGATGCGCTACCCAGACGGCGGTTTGCAACCATCACGACGCCGCTTTCCACAACGCCTGACTCCGGATTTCGAAAGCACCGTCTTCGAACGCTGGTTTCCCGGCAATCGGTGGGCACGGCATTACCGGATGAACGACACACCGGAAGACCGCGTTCAGCAGGTCGATTGGGTTGTTGGTGCATGTTTGCTGGTGCGTATGGATGCGATCCGCCAGGCAGGTGGGTTTGACGAGGCGTTCTGGATGTACTGCGAAGAGATCGAGTGGTGCTGGCGCTTCCGGCGACACGGTTGGCTCACAGCCTACGTTCCCGATGTCGAGATCATCCATCACGAGGCAGCCAGCACCGGCCAGAATATCGGCCGGCGACAGCTCGCCTTTGACCGCAGCCGGGTTGAACTCCAGAGCCGTCTCTATGGCAGTTCGACGGCCACCATGGTCGCCGCCGGCATCAAGATCGGGTACATGGCTCAAGCGTTGATCGAGATCCTGAAACTCCTGGCCGGACACCGGCGCGATCTGCGACGTCAACGGATCGGTGAGTATCTCCGGCTGATGCGTGCCGGACTCCGGAACGGCGCTGGACGCCCATGAGAGTACTGATGATCACCGGTGAATACCCGCCAACCGGCGGCGGCATTTCGGATTACGTCCAGTTGCTGGCTGGTGCGCTTGAAGTCGAGAACATTGAAAGCGCGATATTGTCCAGTGCTGATACCAATGCTGATGTCCAGGTCGAACGCTGGTCGTGGAACCTCACTCGTACCGTCGAGCAAGCCGTTCGCCAACACGGCTGCGATCTGGTTCATATCCAGTATCAGGCTGGTGCCTTCGAGATGCACCCTTCGGTGAATCTGCTTCCCCGCTCGATAAGGACAGTGCCCGTCGTCTCGACGTTTCACGATCTCCGGGTCCCTTACCTCTTCCCAAAAGCCGGACGCCTGCGCTTCGCCACAATGAAACGCATGGCCCGCTGGTCAGATACCGTCATTGTGTCCAACCCGGTTGACGCTTCGATCCTGGCGGACGCCTCAATACCGGCAACCGAGATCAGACTCGGTCCCAGCCTGCCTGTCCCAATCGCAACGGTTTCGCCCGAACGAACCGTCGCTTTCTTCGGCTTTCCGTCGAAACAGAAGGGGTTCGATCTTCTGATCGGCGCGCTTGCCCGGATACCATCCAGCGAACGTCCCCGTCTGGTTATCATCGGACGTCCACCACCGGAGCACGGCAGCCACGGATTCCACTCGATCGGGAAAGTTAAGGAAATGGCCGGCATGCACAACATTGAAATCGAGTGGACCGGCTATCTCGAACCACAGGATGCCGCCAACCGCCTGGCTGCAGCCGGGGTCATTGCCTTTCCCTTCCCATCCGGTGCCACCCTGCGAAGCAGCGCCCTGATCGCGGCGTTGCGCTGCGGCCGGCCGGTAGTCACCGTCCAGCCCACACCACCCTGGCACCTCGACGAACTCGAGGACTTGTCGCATCTGATTTTGCTACCCACTCCTGATCCTGGCGAACTGGCAGATACGATCGTTGAGGCTATCGGCCAGCCTTCCACACAGCAAGATCTGCCTGATCCCTTCCGGTGGAGCACAATTGCCCGCAGGCACCGGCAGTTGTATGCAGACCTGGTGGGAAGTTGATGCAGGTAATCTCGCGAGAACGGTTGCGACTTCTCCGGCCGGACCGGTCGATGATCGGGCCAGGTATTCACTATGCCGTCCTGGGTCTGATCATTGTGGCGGGCACAGTTGTCCGGATGACTGGTCTCGCCCGGCAGAGCCTCTGGTTCGACGAGGCCGATGTCGTTGTCCGCGCCCAGCGGCCACTCCGCGAGGTGTTGGACACCTTCACCGCGGCCGGCGAGAACGGACCGCTCTACAACCTGATGCTCTGGGGCTGGATACGCATAGCCGGCATATCCGAAATTGCAGTCCGGTTTCCCTCGGCCGTCGCCGGAGCGCTCGCCATCCCGCTGATCTACCTGCTCGGACGTCGTGTTGCCGGCCCGACAGTCGGGCTGGTCAGCGCGCTGCTCCTGGCGATGAATCCGTACCACATCTGGTATTCGCAGGAAGCCAAGATGTACACGCTGGTTGTACTGCTGGCGATCCTTTCCTCGTTGCTGCTGGTCGAAGCACTTACCCGCAACCGGACCCCTCACTGGGTCGCCTACGTCATCGTCACAACGCTGATGTTTTACACCCACGTTACGACGGTGCTGGTGTTTGTTGCACAGGTTGCCTT
>CAZRNC010000075.1:0-7364 GCA_964601285.1 uncultured Thermomicrobiales bacterium
CCGAACGACGTTTGCAGCTCAAGCGCTCCACTGGTTGCGTCATAGCGATAAATGGCGGCCGTCTTGCCTTCGACCAGTTGCGCTCCGTATTCGGCGATGAGCGGCAGCAGATCGTGGATGTTCAACGTGCTGGCGATCGAACGGGTGACGGATTGCAGCACATTCAATTGGTGGATTCGTTGCCGCAGGGCCGCATCGGTCTGGCCGTAGAGTCTGGCATTCTCGATGGCGACAGCCAGCTCGGCAGCCGATGCTTCCAGGAATCCGACCTCGTCCGGCAGGAACGTTTGGCGGTTGACGGTCTGGATATTCAGCACACCAATCAGGCGATCGGGATCTCGCAGGTGGATCGGCACCGACACTTGGGACGCGAATCCCTCTTCTCCAACTATCGGGAAGGTGAAATAGGCAGGGTGGCTGTGTGCGTCCTCGGCGATCTGTGTTTCGCGTGATGTCGCTGCAAGCCCGGTAATGCCGGCATCCGAGCGAATGACGACCCTTCCGACCGCGCCTGGATTCAGACCATGAGTTGCCCGCAACATCAGCGTGTCGCTGTAGCTATCAAACAGGAATACCGTACAGGCATCGCTACCGACCGCTTCTGCGACAGCCTTGACGACGGTTGACAGCATCGTGTCGAGTTGAAGACTTCCGGATGCCGCTCTGCTGATGTGGTGCAACGCGGTCAACCGCAATACCTGGCCAGCTAGCCGGCCGATGTGACGCCCCTCTTCAGTGTCATCCTCTTCGTAGTCCGACGCGTAGCCCTGGACCATCCAGCCGAGCACTTCGGGCTGGATGCCCGTGACCGGCAGGCCAGACGAGCGTTCGAGCAGCTCGAGCGCATCCTTGTACGGCAAGCCCGAGAGCGAGGCGGAGCGTCCAAGTCGCATCGCCAACGCCTGGAGACCAGGGTTGTCAGACTCGGGGTGGACGATCTTCTCTCCGAGCGCAGATGCGGCATCAATTGGAGTTGTATCGATGATGTTCGTCTCCTTCAACGTGCAGGGTGCCGATGTGTGCAGTGAAAATCATACTGCTCCGCAGGTCATGGGCTGGAGCGTCGATGCTACAATTCCGAACTGACCGCCGCTCTTCCATGTTGGGATAATCTGTGACCGAGCACGACGGTAACGATCAACTGGGAGTGGTGACTGAGGGTAGCTTCAGCGCCGGGTTGACCGTTCGTTTGAGCACGTCGTCGGCTGAGGAACTCCAGGTCGGCAGTTTTGTTGTGTTGGAGGGCCAGCGCAACCGCTACTTCAGCCTGGTCAATGACTTGCAGTTGCGGGCAACCGATCCGGGGGTGATCGCCGATCCGCCGGTTGGTTCGCCATTTCTCCGGAACGCCTTGCAAGGGATCCACACCTACAGCGCCGCAGTCGTCCGCCCCAGCCTGGTCGTTGAAGACTCAGGCAACATTGATGGAAAACCGACGCCAACTGCTGTCCGGACGATTCCCGGGCATTTCGCGGTGCTTCGAAAGGCCCGGCACGAGGACTTTGACCTCGTGTTTGGTGCGGAATCCGATGAGCGATTCTCGCTTGGTTCACCGATAGCCATGGCCGATGTTCCGGTTCCGATTGACCTGAAAAAGCTGATTGAACGCTCGAATGGCATCTTTGGCCAGACCGGTACTGGCAAGAGTGTCCTGACCCGGTTGGTGCTGTTTGGATTGATCCGCAGCAACCTGGCATCGTCGCTGATCTTTGACATGCACAACGAATATGCCGACGCCCAACCGAGCAAACCGGACGTTCCCGGTCTACGTGATCTGTTCGATTCGACGCGGGTCAAGGTCTACAGCCTCGGCACGAAGGACACCCGCAGTCAGAACCATCTCGTCATCGGGATGAATGAAATCAGTCCTGAAGACATCGAACTGCTGAGCGACGAACTCGATCTGAGCGACACCTTCTCAGCCACAAGCTATCTGCTCTACCGGGCGCATGGGGCAAATTGGCTCTCGAAGCTCCTCGAGATGGACACTGAGGCGATCAAGACATTTACCGCGGCTGAGGGGGCGCACCAGGGATCGGTTGAGGCGCTGAAGCGCAAGCTTGCCTACCTGGAGACCTGTGACTACGTTTCACAGCGTGGATCGTCCAACACCATCAACGACATTCTCCAGCACTTGCTCGCCGGCCGGCATGTCATTATCCAGTTCGGGTCGCACTCCCGGTTGCGCGACTACATGCTGGTTGCCAACATCCTCACGAGGCGTATTCACCAGGCGTATACCGAGCGAGAAACCAGTACATCATCGATTGCAACCGGGCAGACCAGGCCGCTGGTCGTGGTGCTGGAAGAAGCACACAAATTCCTCAGCCCCTCGGCCGCCAGGCAGTCGATCTTCGGGACGATCGCGCGTGAGATGCGGAAGTTTGGCGTCTCGCTGCTGGTGGTTGATCAGCGCCCCAGCGGAATCGACAGTGAAGTGATGTCCCAGCTTGGTACCCGGATTAGCGGCTTGCTGGCAGATGAGAGTGACATCGGAGCCGTCCTCGCCGGCACGGGAGACCGGTCTGCCTTGCGATCGTTGCTCGGCAGCCTCGAACCGTCCCGCCAGTGTCTGGTTGTGGGCCACGCCGTCCCGATGCCGATTGTCCTGCAAACCCGGCAGTACGGGAAGGAACTGAAGGATTTGTTACAGAGCGAGACCGACCTCGTAAAGCGTGGATCGAGCATGTTGCTCTCTCACCGGCAACGGCAGGACTAGACGATGCGAATCATCCACTTTGCCGACCTGCACCTGGGAATTGAGAACTACGGCAACTTCGACACTGCCAAAGGGTGGTCGTCGCGGGTATCGGATACGCTCGAGCGGTTCGATGAGATCGTCGAGTATGCGATCAAGGTTGAAGCAGATGTCGTCCTGTTCGCCGGCGACGCCTTCAAGAATCGCGATCCCTCGCCAACATTGCAGCGCGAGTTTGCCCGGCGCATCGTCCGCCTTTCCCGGGCAGGTATTCCGATTGTCCTGCTGGTTGGCAACCATGATCTGCCAGCTTCTGCGACCCGCGCGACTCACACCGAAATCTATCGTGTCCTGGAAACCCCGGGAGTTCATGTTGCCCGGGACATTGACCGGTTTGTCGTCGTCACCCGATCCGGCCCGCTCCAGGTTGTTGGGCTGCCATGGGTAACCAAATCGACATTCCTTGCTGATGAGACGTTTCGACTAAAGGCCGAGTCTGATTTCGACCAGGCAATGGGTGGCGCAATCGCCGACGCAGTTCGGGAGTTGGTTTCTGAACTGGATTCAAACGTACCGTCTGTGCTGCTGGCACACGTGAGCGTGCAGGGGGCGACATTCGGCTTTGAACGCTCGATCATGCTGGGGCTTGACCTGACCCTCGGAATGGATGAGCTACAACCCTCAGCGTTCGATTACGTTGCGCTGGGGCATATCCACAAGCACCAGCAGGTGGGAATCCGCCCACCTGCTGTCTATGCCGGAAGCCCTGAGCGAGTCGACTTTGGCGAAGAGCAGGAACCAAAGGGGTTCATCGACGCCGAGATTCTTACGAACGATGCCGGCGAACGCTCCACCAGCTGGACGTTTGTCGAGCTGCCGGCGCGGCGCTTCACGACGGTGCGAGTTGATGCCACCGGCGTATCACCGATGCCAAAGATCGAGCAGGTTATCCAGCAGCGTGGTGCTGATATTCAGAACGCCGTGGTGCGGTGTTTCGTCGAGGTCGATAGCGGAGTCGAGACCACAGTTCCGGCGCTCGAAGTCAGGCGGTTGCTTACGGCAGCCGGCGCATCGCATGTTGCACGGGTTGTGGTCGAAAGCGAAATACAAAATCGGGCAAGGATCGAACTTGACGCCGGAGAAGAGCTGGATAGCGCTACAATGCTCCGGCGCTGGATAGACCAGAAGAAGTATCCTGCGAAACTGTCGGAGAGAATGTTGGAGTCCGGACTGGCGCTCATTTCCGAGCAGCGTGACCGGACCGATCAGGAAAGCGGATAGCATGGTTAACACCACTCTTGCCGAGGGCAGGTTGTCCACCAAGACCCGCCTCGAAGAGATGACCTGGGCCGAGATCAAGGCTGCGCTGGATAGCGGCCAGCGAACCGTCATCGCAGCGGCTGGCTCGATGGAGCAGCACGGACCACATCTTCCAATGCAGACGGACACCTTGCTGGGGTCATTCCTGGCAGACGCGGTCGTTGAGCGTATTCCGGGCGCATTGCGAGGGCCGACGATCCCCTTTGGCGTCTCCGGTCACCACATGAAGTTCGCCGGAACGATCACACTGGACGAGCACCGGTTCAAGGAAGTTGTCCGGCAATATGTCGCCAGTCTTGCCCAGCACGGGTTCGAGACAATTGTCATTATCCCGAGCCATGGCGGAAACTTCGCCCCGCTTGCGGCGCTTGAGGAAGAAACCGGCGGGCAGATCAATGGCGCACGCTTCCTGACCTATTCCGACCTGCTGGAGTTTGTCGGTGTGCTCAACTCCACCGGCGAAAAGGACGGCATCACGCCTGCCATCATCGGCGCTCATGCCGGCGAAGGTGAGACCTCAATGGTCCTCGCTGCTCGCGAAGAACTGGTTTCAATGGATTACGCAATCGAAGGCTACGTCGGAGAGTTTGGCTCCTCGCAGATCGAGAGTCTCTGGAACGAAGGCATGACCGCCCTCACTGACAACGGTATCCTCGGCGACGCCCGGCCGGCAGATCGCGAGCGTGGCTTTGCCTATCGCGACGGACTGGCTGACTTCATCTCTGCCTGGATCCGCGAGCGCATCCCGGCGTAATCCGGATATTGCCAGTACATCCGGTTGATAACGACCTTCACGAGAAATGAGACATCCATGGTTAATACAAAGCTCGCTGACAGGCGGCTTACCAAGAAGACAAAAATCGAAGAGATGAGCTGGACCGAGATCAAGGCAGCCATCGACAACGGACAAAAAACGGTTGTCGCTGCCGCCGGCTCGATCGAGCAGCATGGCCCACATCTTCCAATCCAGACTGACACCCTGCTTGGAACGCTGCTTGCCGAAGCGATTGTCGAGCGACTGCCTGGTGCCCTTCAGGGGCCGACGATCTGTTTCGGCGTCTCGGACCACCACATGAAGTTTGCCGGTACGATCACGCTCGACAAGGAGTGCTTCAAGGACGTCGTGCGCCAATACGTTGCCAGCCTTGCCCGGCACGGATTTGAGAACATCTTCATCATCCCGAGTCACGGCGGTAACTATGGTCCGCTACGGGAACTCCAGGAAGAGACTGGCGGCACGATTGAGGGCGCTCGTTTCGAAGCGTATACCGATCTGCGCGGTTCGATAGGTTCATCCCACGCGATCGCAGCCGAGGCTGGCATTACACCGGCCCAGGTCGGCGCGCACGCCGGCGAGGGCGAGACTTCGCTGGTGCTTGCCGCCCGCGAAGACCTGGTGTCGATGGACCATGCAATCGAAGGCTATGTCGGGGAGTTTGGTCAGGATCAGCTTGATCTGCTCTTTGCCGAGGGCCTGACCGCACTGACCGAGAACGGTATCCTCGGTGACGCCCGGCCGGCCGATAAAGAGCGTGGCTTCTCCTACCGCGCCGCCAAGGCCGACTTCCTGGCTGCCTGGATCAGTGAACGCATCCCGTACTAACCATTTCCGGTTTTGGCTAGAACTTACCCCTAGCAGCGTCATCCTGGGCACAGAGAATTTGTCGTACGGGAGAGGCCATGCCTCTCCCTTCGCGCGTCAGCGCGACATGCTCTACCACGACGCTGCAGCAACGAACCGGTGGATCGTTCCGATCCGAGGGAGAGGCATCGCCTCTCCCGTACGCGTGTTAGATCCCCTGTGGGCAGGTACTCAGGATGACATGATCAAAAAGCCGATCTACTCAAGGATTTGAGCACGCAGCGAATTGGCTAGACTTGGTGCTCGCTCCGCCTACTTCATCAAATGTTTCGCAATGGCGTGGAAACCGGGGATTGAAATTCCATCGGCTCCGGAATCTTCAGCAAGCGGATGGCTTGATTGCTGGACGATGACGACCCTGGCCGTTGGATCGATATAGAGCCACTGTCCGTTGATTCCAATGCCGGTGAATGCATCGTGTTCGTTGTGTGTGTACCACCAGAATGTCCGGTAGGACCAGTTGTTCCAGACCTCGGACGCCTCTTCCATGCCCCTGGCAAACGCTTCCTGGTCGCCGGTTTGACGGACGGCCGCAACGACTTCCGGTGCGAGCACTTCCCTGCCGTCGACTGCGCCATCATCCAGTAGCATCTGACCGAACCGTGCGAGGTCACGAGCGGTGGCATTGAACCCAGCGCCGGCCACCTGCATGCCGGATGAGTCGGTGATGATATAGGCATCCCGCTCGGCTCCGATGCGTGCCCAGATTCGCTGGCTCAACACCTGTGCAAACGGCTTCCCGGTAACCCGGCCAATGATCCAGCCGATAACATCGGTATTTGGCGTCACATAGTGGAACGTATGTCCATGCTCGCCGGCTTTCCGGAACTGGGGTAGTAGCTCCGGAAGCGAGCGCGGACCCTCGTAACTGTTCGGCGGGTTCGAAAATCCAACGGCATAGGCATAGCGTCCAATGTCACCTTCGGTGAACTCATACACTTCGTTGAACTCGATGCCGGTCGACATGTCCAGCGCGTGTCTGACCGTCGCGTCTTCCCAGGCGCTTCCATGCAGTTCCGGAAGGTAGTCGATGACTGGTTTCGTCTCGTCAATCAGCCCTTCGTGAATGAGTTGCAGGGCAAGCGTTCCTACCAGCGATTTGGTGACCGACATCATCTGATGCTGGCTTGAGCGGGTCATGCCGTTGAGGTAATGCTCGTAGACGAGGTCACCCTCGTGGAGTACCACCAGCGAGTCGGCGTAGCAGGCTTCCAGCATTGACTTGACGGTGTACTCTGTGCCATCAGCACCGGTGAACTGCAGTCCGGAAATATCCTTGAACGCCAGACGCAAATTCCTGGCTTCGCCAGTGCCGCGGAATACCTCGGTGGTCGGCAACAGTTCCCGGATGTGCTGGAACGACCACCGGTTGAACGGTGCATCCAGCATGTTATCCCGAGTTACTCTCTTGTCCGGCGGAGCCGGATAGCCCTGCATCAACTCAAGTTCGGCAGCAGTTTGTGGTCTGGTCAATTGTTTCTCCTCCGTTTCGACAGCAGGCGCAGGTATCCCCTGAGTTACTCCTGCGCGCAGTTTGGTCGCAACTTCAATTGGCTCGTCAATGATACGTCCGAACGCAGGTTAGGAAAACAGATAGTTCGCATCGGAACTTCGACGATCCGGTAGCAATCCCCGAAGGGGTAGGGGCGCATGGCAATGCGTCCGCCTGCAACGCCCCAGTGGCAAGGCAAGAGCAGATTCGTT
>CAZRNC010000075.1:7374-10288 GCA_964601285.1 uncultured Thermomicrobiales bacterium
AGCGAAGTCGAAGGATCTCGAGCCTCGATACTTGACCTCACCCAAAACGGTCCAACCCTCGAGATCCCTCGACTTCGCTCGAGATGACGGTCAAACTGGCTTGCGAAAGCTAACACCGTGATCCCGGCATAGCAAAGGCCCCCGAGTTGAACACTCAGGGGCCTCTGCTTCGTCCTGGACTTTACAAGTACCGGTCGAACCAGCCGACGATGTGTTCGAGGCGTTCGGTGCGGTGCTTCGGGCCGCCGTTGCGCGAGAGGTCGTGGTTCTCTCCAGGAATGCGGACGAACTCTACTTCCTGGCCGAGTTTCTTCAACGAGATGAATACCTGCTCGGCCTGTTCGATCGGGCAGCGATGGTCCTCTTCAGAGTGGACAATCAGCAGTGGGGTCTTCATTTCGGCGACGTAGGAGATCGGCGAGTACTTCATGAAGCGCTCGCGGTCTTCCCATGGCGTGCCGCCGAAGTTGTATCCGCCAAAGTGCCAGCCGATGTCGCTGGTTCCGTAGAACGAGTAGAGGTTGGAAACACATCGCTGGGTGACAGCCGCCTTGAACCGGTTGGTGTGGCCGATGATCCAGAGGGTCAGGTAACCACCATACGACCCGCCGGTAACGCCGAGACGTGACTCGTCGACATAACCCTGCGCGACCACGTGATCGACAGCCGCCATCACGTCCGGCATGTCCTTTTCGCCCCAGGCCATATGGGTATAGCGGGTGAACGCTTCTCCGTAGCCGGATGAGCCTCGCGGGTTGGTGAACACGACAACATAGCCGCGTGCAGCCATCAACTGGAACTCATGCATGAAACCGTAGGAATACATGCCGTGCGGGCCGCCATGGATCTGGAGAATCATCGGGTATTTGACTGCCGGATCGAAGTCGACCGGCTTCATTACCCAACCCTGGATCAGATGACCATCCGAATGAGAGGGAACCCAGAACTCCTCCGGCTGCGGGAGGGCGATGTGATCGAGAAACTCCTTGTTGACCGTGGTGATCTGGTTCATGGAATCGTCGTTCAGTTGGCGAATGAACAGGTCTCCGGGATTGTCGGGCGTACCGGAGATATAGGCGAGTGTCGAACCATCCGAACCAAGTGAGAAACCTGATACACGCTGGTCTCCCGAGGTCAGCTTGACCGGCTCTCCACCGTCCAAGGGGAACTGGTAGAGGTGAGTTGACCCGGAATCACTAACGTTGTGCAAGACTGACTTCTGGTCGTGGGTCCAGACCGGGCCACCTTTCGAGCCGGAGAAGATGTCGCTGGATGCGGAATCGCCAATTGAGCGATCGAATCCGGTCGTGAAGTTGACCGGGTCGCCACCTGCGGCCGGCACGACCCAGAGGCTCGAATTGAAACCTCCAGCCGCTTCAGCGTGCCAGTTGCCGTTGACCACCAGTTGTGTGCCGTCCGGCGACCAGGCTGCGGAGCGGAAGTTGGAGTTCTCGCCGTTGATCAGCGGCCGTTCTTCACCACCTTCTACCGGAATGATCCAGATCTCGGAGTTGGTGTTCCAGTCCCGGCCCTCGCTGCGGTTGGTGACAAAGGCGATTTCCCGGCCGTTTGGCGACCATTTCGGATCGCTGTCATTGGCTTCGGCGTTGGTGAGCTGTTTGGCTTCGCCGTCTTCAAGCGGAATGAGCCACAGGTGGGATGGTTTGTTGTCGAGGAATCCCTGACCGTTGAACTTGTACCGGATGCGGGTGATGTGGCGGACGTCTGATTTCTCTTCGTCGTCCTCCTCGTCCTCCTGCCCGGCGACTGCTTTGGAGACGGCAACGAACCGGGAGCCATCGGGCGACCATTCGTATGCCGAAACTGATTCGGGAAGGTCGCTAACCTGCCACGCCTCGCCGCCATCGGCGCGGAGTGCCCAAATCTGCCCTTTGCCCGTCCGGTTGGAAAGGAAGGCGATCGTCGTGCCATCCGGAGACCACTCCGGTTTGGAGTCCTTGGCATCGACGGTAGTTAGCCGCCGGCTGGACGATCCATCGACCGAGGAAATGTAGAGAGACGAGCGATAGTCGTTCTGCTCTTTCTCGATCGTTGTCACGATATACGCCACCCGCTGACCATCCGGCGAGAGCCGGGGATCAGCGATGAGCTTGAAGTTGTACAGGTCGTCGGTCGTGATCTTGCGCTTGGTTAGGGAAGTCATCAATTACTCTCCTCATGGGCTTCTGCCCCGAACAGCTGACGGCATCCTAGCATGAGATCGCTACTCATCTTCGACGGAATCAGTGGGTTGATCTCGCAGGAAGCGGGTGACAGCCCGCAGTTTTTCAAGCAGGAATCGTCGCTCGGAAAGATACACCTGTTCCTCGAGCATTCCGCTCTCGTATTGGTCCTGAAGTCCATGGAGTTGCAGTACAAGTTCCTCGCGGCTTTCCAGGAATCCGGCTGTGACGGCATCGTCGATGGTGGGCTCGGTCGCTACGACTCGTTTCTTCCGGATCAGGACAACGGTCACCGCGATGGCCGCCAGCAGCGCACCGGCGGCAAGGAGCGTCGGCTCCAGCACTTTCAGTTCATTGGGCTTGAACTGGCTCTCTGGCAGACCGCTGAACGAAACCCGGACGGTTGCGTTTGGTCCAAGATCAGCGGCCGCCCAGACATGGTACTCCTGCTCGCCGATGAAGTCAGTGCCTTGATCCACCAGGTCGGTGCCGCCGATTGTGATGTTGCGGAGTTCACCATTGATCTCGACGGGGACTAACACCCGGAAAATCTCGGTGGGGTACATCTGCTGAACGTCGATCGTCGCGCTGGTTCCGGTGTAGCGCACCGGGTAGGTCATCATTGCCGTTGCACCACCTGGCCGCAGGGGGCTGGTGGCGAAAATCACCGAGTTCTCGATGAAGGCATTTCCGAAGTCGAATCCCGGTTGCAGCGACGGTGTGCCGGCGTT
>CAZRNC010000076.1:0-10095 GCA_964601285.1 uncultured Thermomicrobiales bacterium
TTGCCGTCTTCTCGACGATCATCCAGCGCTCGATTGACGATGGCCAGACTGCCACGTCCTGGCATGCCACCGGGGCTGACTATCGCATCGAACCACCGCTCTCCGGCGGAAATCTTTCCCGAATGATCGACGTTTCCAACGTTGAGGGCGTGGAAGCAATCTCTACGGCGACCGTCACGCTGATGAACCAGGTCCTCTCCGAAGCCGGCCGCAACCAGGGATCGGTTCGCATGATGCTGGTCGAGGTCCAGGACTATCAGGACGTCGCATCCGGCACACCGGCAGACCCCCACTTCCCGGAAATCATGCTCCGCGAGCAGAATATCAACGAGATCGGTACCCGGGTGAACCCTATCCCGGCAATTATCTCCGGGGTATGGTCCGCCGGCAGCCGACCGGAACAGGGCGAGACCTTCACTGTTGCAATGCGAAACACCGAGTTCGTCTTTGTCGTTCAGGAAATCCGTGAGCGCTTTGCCGGATTGCCAGACAATGAACCGTTCATCGTGACCTCCCGGCAAAGCGTTGCTGATGTCAACACCCGGCTCCAGTGGCTGCCGTCGATGCAGATGGTGCGCGCCGGCCCGGACGCACGTCCACGCCTTGAAGAAACGGTCCGCTCCCAGAGCCAATTCGCACGAGTTGTCACCCGTGAGGCGCTGTACGACCGTGTGCGGGCCGCCCCACTGACATCCGGGGTACGGACCGGATTCCAGCTTGCCGTCGTTCTGGCGACGATCTGTGCATCCCTGGCGGCAATCGTATCGTTGGCACTGACAGCCAGAGCGCGGAGCCGCGACCTCGCCTACCTTCGGACACTTGGCCTCTCGACCAACCAGGCCCTCTGGTTAACAATGGTTGAGCAGTTACCACCAGTCGTTGTTGCCGGCATCGTCGGCTGCCTGCTTGGAGCCGGCACCGCCGTGTTGATCGAACCAGGGCTCGATCTCTCCGCCTTCACCGGCGAAGGACTGCAAACCGGCATTGCGCTGAACTGGGGTCCTATTGCAACCGTGGCGCTCATTGTCGTGGTGGTAGTGATCCTCGCGGTCGCGGCGTTCGGATTTGCTTCACGATCAATCAATCTTGGTCAGATCCTCCGGGCAGGAGATCGTTAATGCATTGTCCAATGTAC
This sequence comes from uncultured Thermomicrobiales bacterium, assembly GCA_964601285.1. Lineage (GTDB taxonomy): Bacteria > Chloroflexota > Chloroflexia > Thermomicrobiales > CFX8 > CAYWXR01. Next base: position 1,136 of record CAZRNC010000076.1, read on the forward strand.
ACTTGGCGCCACACCGGACATGCAATCCAACCAGACAGGATCGGAAAGCTATGACTGAAGCACTCGACTTCCAGAAGCTCCGTGACCGGGCGGCGACCGCCAACCGGCCGCAGTTTGGCGCGGGTGCTGAGATCATCTGCGACAACCTGGTCAAAATCTACAAAGTTGCAAACCTTGAAGTGGTCGCCCTGCAGGGCCTTGACCTGACCGTCGACCAGGGGGAGTTCATCGCTATCGTCGGGGCATCCGGCAGCGGAAAATCTACCCTGCTAAACATCCTCGGTGGGCTTGATGTCCCGTCGGCCGGAAAAGCCGATGTCGGTGGTCACGACCTGTTGAATATGAACCATAAGGACCGGACCCGCTATCGACGGCAGATGATCGGATTCGTCTGGCAGCAGACCGGGCGCAACCTTCTCCCCTACCTGAACGCCCGGGAAAACGTTGAGATGCCGATGGTCTTCGAAGGGACACCGCGCAAACTGCGGCATGACCGTGCTATGGAGCTGCTCGAAACTGTCGGGCTTGCAGACCGGGCAGATCACCGGCCCAACCAGCTTTCCGGTGGTGAGCAACAGCGGGTTGCCATTGCTACGGCGCTCGCCAATGCTCCCCGAGTACTGCTGGCAGACGAACCAACCGGCGAACTCGACACACGCACGTCGAACGAGATTTTTGCCGTCTTGCGGGCCGTTAGCGAAGAGCAGGGCGTCACCGTAGTTGTCGTCACCCACGATGCACTGGTCTCTGAACGGGTAAACCGCACGGTTGCAATCCGCGACGGCCGCACCAGCAGCGAAACGCTCCGCCGGAGTTCAGGTCATGAAGGCGATCACCAGATCATTGCCGAGGAATTTGCCGTCCTTGACCGTGCCGGCAGGCTGCAACTCCCGACAGATTATGTCGATGCGCTCCAGCTTGAGCGCCGCGTGCGACTTGCACTCGAAGATGACCATGTCGGCGTCTGGCCAGATAGCAACGACGCACGTCAGGACAACGGAAACGAGACTGATTCATGAGCTCTGAAGAGCGCTGGCGCCCACCAAGCCAGAGCGGCCAACGTTCCACCTTTGCCACGCCTGTCGAAACCACCGAGCGGGTGCAGACGTGGACCCGCCCAACGGATCGCCAGGTCGCAGCAGGCACGCCGGTCGTCGAGGTGGAAGCGGTCAATCGTGACTATGTTCTCGGAGATAGCACCGTTCACGCGCTTCGCAATGTCACCTTCCGCGTTGATCCGGGCCAGTTAGTCGCTATTCAGGGTCGATCCGGCAGTGGCAAGACCAGCCTACTCAATATCACTGGTGGACTCGACTCCCCCACTTCTGGCAGGGTCTGGATCAATGGTGCTGAAGTCACCGCAATGCGCGAGGAGAACCTGGTCGAACTGCGACGGAAGCAGGTCGGGTTCATTTTCCAGGCGTTCGGTCTGATTCCGATTCTCACTGCGGCGGAGAACATCGAAATCCCACTCCGCATGATTACCGCACCAGTCGCAGAGCGAGAGGAACGAGTCCGCCTGCTCCTGGAGATGGTCGGACTCGGCGAACGTGGCGATCACCGGCCCCACGAGCTTTCCGGTGGTGAACAGCAACGTGTAGCAATTGCCCGTGCACTGGCGAACGGCCCCCAGCTACTCCTGGCAGACGAACCTACCGGCCAGTTGGATTCCCGTACCGGACAGACGATCATGGCGCTCATCCAGGCGCTTGTGCGGTCTGAAGGGGTAACAGCGGTCGTCGCGACCCATGATCCGGCGCTAATCGGAATCGCCGACCGTTTGATCGAGTTGCGAGATGGCGAAATCGTCAACGATACCGCCACACGCTAATCTCAGAAGAACCAGAGCCAAATCAGCAGGATAGCAACCACCAGGAGCGCGGCAGCCACCCCGCAGCCAATCGCTCGTTGCTCTCCGCCAGCAGCTTTTGCGGGCCATTTCATGACAACTGTTCCCGCTCCAGCACCGGGCGTAACGCCTGAAGATACTCCGGATGCCGGCTCACAATGCAAACAGATTGCAACCTCGAGCGACGCCGCAAGTGAATGGCAATAGTCTTGCCTAGTTCCGCAGCGACTCCAGCATGGTCCAGATTGAACACTCGCCACCCGACCTCAGGTATGGTGATCGTCCGGCAGCCGGCCTCTTCCAGCAACCTCAGCCCGTTGAGCAGCGCATCGATCGACACCTGCAGCCCCGGTGATTCGCCCGGTTTTGCAACTACAACGCCATGTGCAATCGCCTTGACACCCTGATTGTGGAATGCGCCCGGTCCGGTTAGATACGCCTGCCCGGTAAGCAACGGTGCTTGCGTACGCAGTTCCCGCTCAACATCCGCTCCAGCCCTGCGGCGGATGTCCGCGGAGAGGCCCGCTCCCATGACTCCACGCGCATTCGTGCCTGTATAAAGACCTTCCAGAAGATGATCCAGTGGATCGCCCACAATCAGATCGATCCTGGTACCGCCAAGATAGAGTTCCGTACCGCCGGTTGTCACCTTTGCCTGCCCCCAGTTTCCGTGATCCGCCACCATCCGGATCGGACGGAAGCATAGATCATTTGTGCGGGATTTGGTTGGAGTCCACCTGGGTGGAGAAGGTCTTGCGGACGAAGAGCAGCAGTGCTAGTTTGACGATCTGTTTGGTAAGGATGACAGGAGTCAACATGCTCTCGCGCCACACCCAGCAAGAGATCGCACGAGCCGTCGAACAGAGTTCTATTATCTCCAACTACATTGAGACACACCCTGTAGCCCGTGAACACATGAAGAATGCCATCGGCAGGCTGCCCGGAGGCATTACCCACGATGGCAGACAGGTCGAACCATTCAATCTGGTCGTCACCCGGGCAAACGGCGCGTACAAATGGGACGCAGATGGACAACGTTATGTCGACTTTGTAACCGGGCATGGGTCGTTGATTCTCGGCCACAACCACCCTGAGGTCATCGATGCCGTCCAAAACCAGCTTCACCTCGGTACACACATGGGTGGCAATACCCTGCTCGAACTTGAGTGGGCAGAACGTGTTTGCGAAATCGTGCCCGGAGCGGAACGCGTCAGATTCACCTCTTCCGGCACAGAAGCAGTCATGCTCGCGGTCCGACTCGCCCGCAACTTCACAGGACGCACCCACCTCATCCAGTTTCAGGGTCACTTCAACGGCTGGGGCGACACGCTCTTTGGCGGGCATGGCTCCCCCGGCATCCCGATTTCTATGCAGAATCTGGCAACGGTCGTCAAATGCGGAGACTACGAGCAGGTTGAGGCCGCACTGGCCGACGAAACTGTCGCGGCAATTGTCCTCGAAACCAGTCATCCCAGCTTCTTCGGACTAGACGATCCTGCTGCCTACCTGAAGTTTCTCCGCGAAGCATCCGAACGCACCGGCACACTTCTGATTGTTGACGAAGTCGTCAGCGGATTTCGCTGGGCGCCGGGCGGCGCGCAGGAGTTCTACGGCACGCACGGTGACATCACAACGCTCGCGAAAATCCTTGCTGGTGGACTTCCCGGAGGAGCAGTCACCGGTCGCGCCGATGTGATCGATACCATATCGTTCAACGCAGATTCTCGCAGTGGACGAGCCAAAATCGCTCATCCCGGCACATACAATGCCAACCCGCTCTCCTGTGTTGCAGGCGCTACTGCGCTCTCAATCATTCGGGACCCGGCAATCCAGAAGCAGGCAACGGCGACAGCAGCAGCTATACGCACCGGCATGAATACCATTCTCCGGAATGCCGGTGTGCCTGGTTGTGTCTATGGAGCCGCATCAATGTTCCGGATCGCCCTCGGTGGGGAGACGTTGCCGCCGGAAACCGACCTGCGGGCACCAGTTCCAGGCGCACCCGCTGACCGCGAAGCTACCAGCGGCCCGTTGGCAACCGCATTGGTTGTCGGAATGCTCCTGGAAGGGGTGGCGCTGTTCAATACCCGCGGAATCACGTCGATCGCACACAGCGCCGAGGATGTTCAAATCACAGTGTCTGCATTTGGCAAGACAATCGACCGGATGTTGGACGATGGAATACTGTAAATGTACATGACATAACGTCGTTACGGATTGCACGATGTTGATCACGCGGACTATCGGGTTTATGATGGGTGTATCTACAAGCCGTTTCAAGCATCTGAGAGGAGGACGAGCGAGTGACACGTTACTGTGGCGCAGCAGGCAGCACCCATTCGCTGTGGGTCCGCTGTCCGCTTCTCGAAGACACGGCGGGGCCGCGCGCGTAACTCTGGCATCTCTCCCGATATGCCGGGTATCCGGCTCAATGCGGAACCGGCATTACCCACAAGCGCGACGGTCAGCAACCCACACCAACTGAATAGAATCCGGTGGGAGGGTTGGAGTCCTCCCGCCGGCTTGTAACCGGCAGCATTGCCGGAAGAAGGACGACACCAATGTGTCGCCAGTGCTTCAGGCACAGATATACGAATTCAACGCGGGGAACCGTTTCGGCCCCGCGTTTTTTTGTGCAGGATCTGGCTAGGAAATGACGATCAATCTGGCTCGCGGATCAATCTGGACGCAAGACCGCGTGCCGGGAATATCGCAGACTCCACGTCGCAAGCCCTCTTCAACCGAGGGATAGAGCCGGCCGCGCACCACAACTAGGTGCGGATTGGCCAGGGCATACGGAAGCGGACCAACCACGACATCGACAAACGTGCCAGAACGCTTCAACGTACCAAACAGTTGACGTGTTGATCCTGGCTCTATGACAAACTCGGAAAGTTCCAGGTCAAACTCGTTAGCCAGCGCCACCAGCTGGTCATCCGTTGGCAACATTGCGCTATCGTCCAGCATCACAATCTGTTCTGCCTTCAGGCGCTTTGCCCAGTAATCCGGTGGCAAACTCGGCGCCGAACTCGCATCGACAATGCTCGTGTCCGATGACTGGCGCCCAGCCTTGAGGGACATCATCGCGTCGACTTTTGGCAGGCGATGACCGGGACCGTCGATCCGGGTGGTTGCTGACGCTGCGTTGGTGGAGGTTGCCCCCAGGCGCGCGCGAACTCTTTCCAGCAGTTCCTCGCCCTGCGCCACAGCTTCAACCCGGAGTTGCTGTGCGGCTTCGGACGAATACTGTGTCGATTCGGCTGCTGCAAAGCGGGCCCCGGACTCGATCAGCGTCTCTTTCGAGAGTCGCTCAATCCGTTCTTGCAGGTCGCGCCGTGTCTCTCGTGAAGCAGTTGGCGGAAGCACAGGCTCGACTACCGGCTCTGCAACCACTGCCGGAGGAGGCGTTTGCCGGGCAGCGGCATAGGTGGATTGCGCCTTAGGCGCTTCGGGTTCAGGTGGTGGGGAAGGACCAACTGGTTCCTGCGCTGCAGTTGGAAGGACACCCCGTTGTTCGAGCGTACCTAGCACCATCGCCAGATCGGGGTTCAGTTCAGCAAGCGGCCGGTAATGCGCCAGCATCTCCGGACCGAGCCTCTCCAGCTCCTGCCGGCGATCGGCGGGATTCAATTCTTCCCAGCGGTAGGCAAGTCGAACCATCTCACCAGATCCGGCCCAGCGTGCCTCTGCAAGATTGACAGCCCGCTCCAGCAGGTGCTTATCCAGTAACACTTTGACAATCTCAAGTTCACGTGGTCTGAACGATCCCGGTGATCCGGCCATCAACTGCTCCCTGTTTTTGACGGTGCTTTGTATCAGGTTGATCCTACCGCACTCCGCCGCCGGTCCACCTGTGTGGACTTTTGGACGTTGCAGAATACTGGCAAGATACATCCCGTCATCTGTGGAACGAGCCAGGAACTGACGGGATATGTCGCACGGCTATGCTTCGCCAGATTCTTCCAGTTTGGAACGGATGCAACCAAAAATGTCCTTGGTCATCCGGTCTGCCACCGGGTTGATCAACCGACCACCGACACCGGCCAACTTACCGCTGATCCGGACGTTCGCTGACCACTTCATCAGCGTCTCGCCCTCACCAGCATCTTCCAGATCGAGCACATTGGTCATCTGGACTGCTGATCCGGCAGCGGTTCCATTGGCGGACATCTCGGCATGGTTGGGAGCATCCAGCGCGCTCCAGGTCACGTCGAAGTTGAAGTTACCCCGGATCATCCCGACGCCCGCCCTGACAGTGCATTTGAAACGCGTATCGTCAATAACATCAACGCTCTGCAGGCCCGGCGCACACTGGGTTGCCTGATGAGGATCGATCAGAAAGTCCCAGACACGCTCTCGCGGAGCCTTGATCAGTTCTTCGCCACTGAAATCCATAGACCTCTCCCTCGATATCGAAGCGGCAACCGACAATACATCGTACCATTGCCGCTTCGATTTCTGGTGAATGCCAGGACTCAGGCGTTGTCGGAATCCTCGATAAGGTCGTCGGTCGAAACGATGTTTGCGCCGTACACCTTCACGAGGTAGGTGAGGGCATCCTCCTGAACGTTGTCATACTGGTCGTCAGTCATTCCAGGCTCCTCGAACATCGCGGTTGCATCGTTTGGAACGGTAATCCGGAAGCCATTATTGAACGCATCTGACGATGTATGGCGGACGCAGATGTTGGTGTGCTGACCGGTGATAATCACTTCCTCAACACCGTTCTGCCGCAACAGCGAATTCAGCCCGGTCTCGTAGAACGAGCTGTAGAAACGCTTCGGTACGACGAAGTCGCCATCGACCGGCTCAAGTTCTTCAATCACATCGGCACCTGGCGTACCAGCGATTGCGTGCCGGCCCCACACGTTTTCCTCGGGATCTCCCGGAAGGTGAGCATCGTTGCCATACACAACTACCCATCCTTTGCGCCGTGCTTCATCCAGCAACCGGGCAATATTCGGTGTGATCGTCACACTACGCGGGTTCGCCAGCTCTCCGGTAACAAAATCGTTCAACATGTCTATGACAATAACTGCCTTGTTTCCCATGATCTATGCCTTCCTCGTCGGGATCCAGCGCAACATGCGCCCTTATAGTCACCCTGAGTATAAGCCAGATTGCAACCCAAATGTAGTCACGCCGGTGCGACGCACCGGCGTGACTACATTTCCTGGACATAATTGCAGCCGTTTATAGGATTCTGCGTTCCACCAAGGTATCTGGTGAGTAGTTGCGCCAAACCGGCACGCCACAGTAGCGCTCACCTTCGGGGCAGAACGGCTTGTTGCCGGCAGCAGACCGCACGACGCACGGTGGACCACTGACGTATTTGCCAATCTCTGGCAAGACAGAAGCTACCTGGCTCGTCTCCTGGTGAGCGGTGTCGAAAATCTCCCGCTGAGCGTTGTAACAGAGCCGCTTCACCCACTTCCAGTAGTAGGTGAGCAGTGTTCCGGTCTCATAGAACCGCACATTGTGGCTGTTCGGCAGCAAATAAAGAACCTTCTCCGGCTCGACACCATCGTCCAGCAGCGCGTTCTTGGCGTCCCAAAGCGCCTGCACTGTCGCGTGGTACTCCTCGAGCGCCGCGTCGCTCTGACGCACGTCGTAGGGCACCATCACATCCGGATGCTGGCGCATGTGGGCGGACAGCACCGGGCTGGACGAGAGTGTCCCACGATGCCGCTGGTTCTGGGCTTCCTCGGCACCACTGATCCGCTTCTGGAAGGTGAAACTGACGTGGTTCATCGTTTGCATCAGCTTGCTGTTCATCGCCAGGAAGAGCGGATGCCCCAGGTACTTGTTCTGCGCCGGGTCGAGCACCGCAGCCAACGCCGAATGGTCATCCATTGAGTCAGCAGATACCCCAAGTACCGTGCGGACGGCATCAGCAAGCAACCGCTCAGCCTCTGGATCAAAGCTGGACAACCGGGAGTCAAGCCCATCAAGCCGGGCGTCGAACTCTTCGAAAAACGCCTCACCCGGAGTCGCCTGAATGGACTCCTGCAAATTGCTGAGCGTTTCATACTCGAGCGTATCCGGCATCGCCAGAAGCTGGAGATCAAGCGGATACGACGATGAGCCAAGGAAATATGGGTCCATCTCGAGCACCTGGGAGACCATCGAATTCACGATATAGCGGACCTCGGCGGGTACATCCAACTGGTTTGCCAGCACGTAGTACCGCAGCAGGGTCAATCCGTTGATCGTGTGATACAGATGCGCCGGCGTACCTAGTGGCAAGACATAACGTGCGACTTCCTGAGTCTTCTTCTGAACGGCATCCGCCACTCGACGCTCTGCCTCAGCGCCCTTCGCCTTGAAACGCGATGGGAACACCTGGGAGTAGCGATCAGTCAGATCGGGAGTCAGAATCTCGGTCAGATTACGATAGCCGGCCAGCGCCCGCTCCATCGCCGAGCTATAGATTTCGGTCTGTCGCGCTGTCAGATCCGGCGTCACCATCACCTTGCCAGACACTTCACGATAGCGCTGGCTCACCTGTTCCGAGTTGTAGAACGGGTGGTGGTGGAAGAATGACCAGATCGCCAACCGGGAGACACCATCCAGCACAAAAACGAAGTTGGCATGCTGGAATGTCGTGTGATGTCCTGCGTCAAAAAGATCGCGATAAAGCCGCTCGGCTCGCGCCCGGCGCGCGGGTCGCAGCTCGTCGCCCCCATCCAGCGATGGGTCCATCAATTTCAGAACATTTTCAACTTTAGCCGGGCGCGCGCCGTAGCACGACCACGCTGCAGCAATGGTCAGCGCAAACGGATTGCTGGCGGATTCTGTCGAAAGCAATCTGATGACCGGTGCCTTTGATCGCAGCGGGTAGGATATATCGGGTGTTAGCTTCGGTAGGGCAGACATCTGTCTCTCCGGTCTCTGATTGCATTCAGGTGGCGCGTAATACACGTTAGTACACAGTGTACGTACACATGTTGCATTGGTCAATCCCGGCAGATCGGTATAGCGGATGAATGACCGGCAGCGTACAATGGGATGTTGGATAACGATGCGCAAATCCAACAAGGGTGGATCTGGAGAGCAACAACACATTGTATGTCATTGAAGACCGCGACGAAGGACTCAACTACCGCCGCAG
>CAZRNC010000077.1:0-9984 GCA_964601285.1 uncultured Thermomicrobiales bacterium
GAACATTCGCTCAGCCGGCCGGTCGAACATGAGACGAACACCGTCTGGCGCTACCGCAATTGCGACCCGCTGACGCTCGGATTTCTGGTCAAGCAGGGAGCAGAAGCTCGCGGGGAGGAGTATCTGACCTGGCCGCAGCGCAAGCTTTTCGACCGGATTGGAATCCGCAACATCGTGCTCGAGCCGGATGCGTGGGGGAATTTCGTCAACACCGGATTCGACCATGGAACAGCCCGGGACTGGGCGCGGTTCGGCCTGCTCCATCTTCAGGATGGTATCTGGCAAGGGGAGCGCATTTTGCCGGAAGGTTGGGTCGAAACGATCAGCACGCCGGCCCCGGCCGACCCGGACCGCCACTACGGCGGCCAATTCTGGCTCAACGCCGGCGGAACTCATCCGGACATCCCGCGCGACGCCTACTGGTGCGCCGGCGCCCGGGGACAGACCACCATGGTGATTCCCTCCCGCGACTCGGTCATCGTCCGCCTCGGCCACAGCCTCGACTCCGAAAGCCACGGCCGCTACCTCAACGACTACGTCCGCGAGGTGCTCGCAGCCATAGGGTAGGGGCGTCTTGCATACGCCCGGTTTCAATGCCGGACTCGTTCAGGTCGGGCGTATGCAAGACCAGTACCAACTCATTCCGGTTTTGGCTTGTGCATGCCTCTTTCACTGTCATCCTGAGCGAAGTCGAAGGATCTCTCTCCATGAAACGTTCGAGGTACCACCAAATTGCATGGAAAGAGATCCTTCGGCTTCGCTCAGGATGACAAGCTAAACGCCGTTCTTCCTCGTGTACGTTCGATGATTCTGAATCAATTGGTACTGGTGGCGTATGCAAGACGCCCCTACGAAGCTGGCTGCGGCTTAAATCGAGCTTGCTAGATAAAGACGTCCTCGTAAATCTCTGCCATTGACAATTCGGTTTCGGGACATGGAATCCTGATACGACCGGTGGGGGGCACTTCGTCCTCCCACCACGACCCATGTTCGTCGCGAGAGTGAACGGTCGCTCGAGCAACATCCTGATACAGCATGACGTACGCCCTGAGACTGGGAATCCCTCGATAAGCGAGCAGCTTTTCACGGCGGTCTACGGAAGCAGTACTTGGGGAAAGGACTTCAATCAGCAAGCAAGGACGGTGCTTAACGTGCGTGTCATTGTCGTCTGGATCACAGACCACCATGACATCCGGATAGTACACAGCCTGATCGGAAACAAAGAGCTTTACATCTCCCATGAGTACCCGGCATGGGCCATCCCGAGCTACTGCCCGCAAGTGTGAAGCCACACTCAATGCAATCAGATTGTGTGCTTCACTCGCGCCGGCGAATGCGTAGATTGCCCCGCCGACAAACTCATGCCGAACAGGACTTTCCCGTTCCATCTCCAAATATTCTTCAACTGTCATAGGGCCATGTCGCCGTGGCCGGGTTTGCGCCATGTTGAACTCCCTTACGATGGAGCAGGATTGTGCCACGAGTATACGCCGCCACCTCTATACTTGACTCATTGGCGCCAGACAGGCGAAGATGGGTTGATGCGGGCTAGGTGCCCGCGTCTTTGAATCATCGAGAGCATCATCAGGGGGAAGAAACTATGACCGCAACTCCCGTCATCGGTCAACGAATGAAGCGCATCGAAGGGGGCGACAAGGTCACCGGTTCCACCCGGTATGTTGACGACCTGACGTTCCCGGGCATGCTCCATGCCCGCACCGTCAATAGCGTCTATGCCCATGCCGAGATCGTCTCGATCGACAGTTCAGCAGCCATGGCGCTGCCCGGCGTCGTGGCCGTCTTCACCGGCAAGGACGTCCTGCCGGAAGGCCCCGAACCGGCCGATCGTCACCACGCCATGCTCGGACGTGACAAGGCGATCTACTACGGACAGGCCATCGCTGTCGTTGTCGCAACCTCGGAAGCAGCAGCTGAAGAGGGAGTTCTTCTGGTTGACGTAACCTACAACGAACTCGGCGCAAACGTCGATCCGGAAACTGCCATGAAGCCGGATGCACCGTCCATTCGCAAGAAGGCAGGGGCAGAAGCCTGGTCCGAAGGCGAAGCCCACGCGTCAGTCTCCGGTGGCGACACAATCGATATCTCCCGCCTGCCAGATAACGTCAGCAACGCAACCAGCTTCGTTCGTGGCAACGTCGAGGCGGGGTTCGCCGAGGCTGATGCCATCGTTGAGCGCACCTATCGCTCCGGCTTCGTCCACCAGGGCTACATCGAACCTCACGCAACCATCGCCGTGCCGGATCCGTTCGGCAACCTCGTGATCTACACAATGACCCAGGGCCAGTTCTACACCCGCAACTCGACTGCCGGCGTCCTCGGTCTGCCGCAGAACCAGGTCAAGGTGGTGAATCTCGAAATCGGTGGCGGGTTTGGATCAAAGGCTGTCCTGCTGGAGCCGCTCACCGGCTGGCTCGCACTGAAACTCAACGCACCAGTCAAGATCCTGATGAGCCGCACCGAGGAGTTCATGGCCGGCACCCCGGCACCCGGCTCGGTCATCAGTGTCAAGATCGGCGCGAAAAAGGACGGCACGATCTCGGCCATTGAGGGCCGGATCATCTACGACTCCGGCTGCTACTCCGGTTCACCGCTGACCGTCGGCGCACTGATCATGGGCAGCTACTACCAGACTGATAACCTCAACATCGTTGGCTATGAAGTACTCACCAATAAGCCGGGGGTCGGAGCCTACCGGGCGCCTGGCGCACCGCAGGCAACCTTCGCCATCGAGCAGGCAGTTGACGAGGTGGCAGGTCTGGTTGGGTGGAATCCGCTCGACTTCCGGATCAAGAATGCTTCCGAAGCCGGCGACCTGATGGCCAATGGCGAGCCGTGGCCGCGCATCGGGCTAAAAGAGATCCTGGAGACGATGAAGGACCATCCGCTCTGGAAGGATCGTGGTTCCGACCCATCGAAGGGCATCGGATTGGCAATCGGCGGCTGGCCGGGCGGCATCGAACCATGCGCTGCAAACATCCGGGTCAACACCGACGGCACGTTGCTGGTCACCTTGGGGCACAGCGACATCTCCGGCACCAACACCACCTTCGCGATGCTTGCTGCCGATACCTTTGGCATTGAATACGACAAGGTGAAGATCCACACGGCCGATACCGACAGTGCCCCCTATGCCGGCATGGCCGGTGGCTCGAAGACCACATTCACCGTCGGCCCGGCAGTCATCCGCGCTGCCGAAGACGCCCGCCAACAGGTGCTGGCCATCGCGGCCGCCGAGATGGAAGCGTCGGCAGACGACCTTGAGATGGTCGATGGCAAGGTCAGGGTGAAGGGCACCGACAAGGAGCTTGCCGTCTCCGAGATCGCCCGGCGCAGTATGTCCTTCGGCGGGAAGTACGAGCCGGTCTACGGCATCGGTAAGTCAGCCGTACAGGATCGTGCCCCCGGCTTCTCCGGCCAGATCGCCGAGGTCACGGTTGACAAGGAGACTGGCGAGGTCAAGATTGACCGCTACGTCACGGTGCAGGATGTCGGCAAGGCGCTCAATCCGGCTGCAATCGAGGGACAGATGATCGGCGGCACTGTCCAGTCGATCGGTTTCGGTCTCTTCGAAGAGATGCTCTATAGCAGCGACGGACAGCTCATCAGCTCCACGATGATGGATTACACCCTGCCGAAGTCGATCCAGGTGCCAACGAACATTGAGACAATCATGTTGGAAGTCCCGTCGTCGGCCGGACCGCTCGGGGCAAAGGGTGTCGGCGAACCGCCGATCGTCCCCGGAGCAGCAGCCGTCGCCAACGCTGTCGCCAATGGTGCCAACGTTCGCGTTACCGAAATGCCGCTGATCGCCGAACGAGTCGTCAAGGCCATGGCCAACGGCAAGTAACACAGTAGAAAATCATCATCCCGAGCGTAGCCGAGGGTCTCGGCTACGCTCGGGATGATTGAAATGCGCGTGTCTGGTGCCCTACCGCTCCAGCCACGCCTTCGCGGTGTCAACATCGTCGCGGACCAGGCCGTGGCCGGGGGCGAGCCATTCGAGGTCAACCGACGCGCCGGCTTCACGCAGAATCTCGGCAAGGCGCTCAGTCTGGTCAGCAGGGATCATCGGGTCGGCCTTGCCAGCATTGATCAACACTGAAATACCAGAGAGATCTGGCAACGTCTCCGGCTCAAACGGCAACATTGCCCGCAAAAGGACCGCCCGGCGAAACGGTGGCTCGCCGTTCAGTAGCATGCTTGCCGCAATGTTCGCACCGTTGGAGTAGCCAACAACCGTCAGATTGTCCGGGTCAACGCCGTACGCCTCGTGGGCGGCCACCACAAATCTCCGCAGCTCCGCGGTCCGGGCATGCAGGTCTTCCATGTCAAAGACCCCCTCCGCCAGCCGCCGGAAGTAGCGAGCCTGCCCGTTTTCCAGCACCTTGCCGCGTGGACTGATGAACGTCGAATCCGGAGCAATCATCTTGCCCAGCGGAATCAGGTCAGTCTCATTGCCACCGGTGCCGTGCAACAAGAGCACCGCTCGGCCACTGGTGCCAGGCTCATGGACGTGAATAAAATCGAGATCATCTCCAGGCATGACTTCAACCTCCGTATATGGCAATCGCAGTGGCGAAAGCAGACTCTCCAATGATTCACGGTCTGGCTCGTAGCGCGGTGGAAACTTCAGACGGGTCCCGAACTCTTCCGGCGATTCGTCCCGGTCGAACCCCGGCCCGTCGGTCGCAACCTCGAACTGCACGCCGCCCGGCTCGCGGAAATAGACCGACTGAAAGTAGTAGCGCTCCCGAACCGGAGTCGGGTTGAACCCCAGCTTGTCGAGCCGTTCCCGGGTTTCAAGAAGCTGCGCTTCGTCAGCCGCCCGAAGGGCAACATGGTGGACGGTGCCGGCGGCAATTTCACCACGCAGTGCCCGCGGTGATGGCTCCAGAATGATGTCGATCACCGAGCCGAGGCCATCCTCACCGGTTTGGTAGCGAAACCTGCTACCGGTTTCCTGTACAGCCCGGTAGCCGAAGGTTTGGGTGAGCATCGCTGCGGTTCGCTCGTAGGCCGCCAAGGTCAGAACGACACCGTGCAAGCCGCGAATCGCGTGCTCCGCCGGCACCGGCCCCCAGGCAGGGTCGCCATATTCGGGAACTGGCGGACCGGAAACCAGTTCGATGTCGATGCCATCCGGATCGATGAACGAGATGAACCGCTCATCAAACCGTTCACCTGGCCCATCGTAGCCAATGCCAAAACCGTCCAGCCGGTCCATCCAGTAGTCCAGCGACCCATCGGCGACCCGGAAGCTGATGGAAGTAGTCTGGCCGGTTCCCGGCCGGCCGAACGGCGCGCCTTCCCAGGGGAAGAACGTCAGGATCGTTCCTGGCCGGCCGGTGTAGTCTCCGTAGTAGAGGTGATAGGTCGAGGGATCATCGAAGTTGATCGTGAGCTTCACCAGTCGGAGACCAAGCACACCGGTATAGAAGTCGAGGTTCTGCTGTGCGCTGCCGGCAATCGCGGTGACATGGTGGATTCCGGCGGTTGCCGTGGTCATCGTCGCTGGTGTCCTGTTCTTTTAGTGATGTATCGCCTCAAACTCGACCCGGATTCCGTCCGGATCGGTGATCTGCAGTATGCCATCTGCCGGCGTCGTCGATTCCTGACCAAGTTCAACCAACCGGGTTGCGATCGTGGTCAAATCATCCTGCGACGGAACCTGCAGGCTGTAGCGATCAAGGCCGGTAGCATCTGCCGACGGAGCATCGGCTCCCCGGCTCGTCCAGGTGTTCATCCCGATGTGGTGATGATAGCCACCGGCCGAAACGAACAGCGCACCGGGATAGTTCTCCTGCATCACGTCAAAACCAAGCACATCTGCATAGAACTGTCGCGAGGCGGCCATATCGCTCACCTTGAGGTGGACGTGTCCGATCGTTGTGCCGGCCGGCATCGTACCCCATGGCTCCTGATGGTTTTCCAGCTCGGCGAACAGACTCTCCAGATTGATCTGCTCACTGCCCATCTGCACCTGCGAGCCGGCCATTGGCCAGGTTTCCCGCGGGCGGTCGGCATAGATTTCGATGCCGTTACCTTCCGGGTCGTCCAGATAGAACGCCTCACTGACACCATGGTCGGAAGCGCCGCCAATAGGGTAGCGCTGTGCAACCAACTGCTGGATGATTGCCGCCAGATCGCGCCGGGTCGGCATCAGGATCGCCAGGTGATACAGCCCACTGCTCCGACGTGGCGGACGTATTGCCCCGGCATGCTCCTGGAGTACCACCAGCCTCGCGCCATCTTCGGTCTCAAGCGCAACCGTTGCCGGATCAAGCTGAACAGCATGAAAGCCCAGGATGTCGCGATAGAAGCCGAGTGTTGCTTCCAGGTCCGCTACCCGCAGATACACGGTTCCAATGGATGTAGTGACCGGCAGAGTTGAGGTTGTCAGTGCTGTAAGGTCACTGTTCATAATGTTCAAACCTTTCAGGATAGCGGTTGGAGCCGGGCCTCGATATCGGCGCGGCGTGGCTCAAGCCAGGGCGGCAAGATCAGTTTCTCTCCATCAATCTCACCATCTACATCAAAACCGGGGCCATCGGTCGCAAGTTCAAACAGAACATGGTTGGGTTCACGAACGTAGACCGAGATGAAGTAGTGCCGGTCAACGACACCACTGTTGCGATAGCCCACTTCGTCCAGATGCTCCGCCCAGGCACCAATCTCATGGTCCAGCGGCACCCGCAGAGCCAGATGATGGACTCCACCTGCACCATGCCGTGCCCTCGGGAGATCATCCCGGACGACAACATGCACCTCTGCATGCGGCCCACCCGGCCCGATCCGGTAGACATGCGTGTCGAATGCTTCCGCACCCGGCACGGGATACCTGTGGTCTGGCTGTAGGCCCAGCGCCTGCTGCAGGAAGCGATCAGTTGGCTCCAGATCCGGCACAGTGATGATGCTGTAGCCAAGCCCCCGGATCTGGTATTCCGCCGGAACCGGGCTTTCACCCCAAGGAAATGAATCGCCCAGCCCACCATCATCGATCAGTGAGAGAAGTGTGCCCTCGGTATCCTCGAAGTCCAGCACAGTCTTGCCATCGCGGGTAGCGATGCCGCTATTGACCACGTTGTGCTCGGCAAAACGTGCCAGCCAGTATTCGAAGACGCCCTCCCCGGAGACACGCAGCGTGGTCAATGTAATGCTGTTGTTGCCCCGTTTCTCCCGGGCAGCCATCGGCATGTCAAAGTAGGTGAGATCCGAACCCGGACTGGCGATGCCATCTCCATAGAAGAGGTGATACATCTCCGGATCATCCTGGTTTACCGAACGGCCAATTGGCCGCATGCCCAGCACATCAATATGAAACCTGTGGGTATTTACGATGTGCCCGCTCAGTGCGCTGACGTGATGAAGTCCTGTTAGCTCTGATCTCACCTGATGACACTCCTCATTGAGTACCTTGTTTGCGCCGGTTACTCGGCCGGAACAATCGCCAGGCTCAGCTCAAGCTTCACCTTTTCGCTCACGGCCACGCCAACACCCTCGATAACGCCATTCCAGTTGACGCCAAACGCCTTGCGATCGATGGTGGTCTTCCCGGTGAATGCTGCCCGCCGGCCACCGTAGCCATCCTTCTCGATCAGTCCGTCGAAGTCGACATCCAACTCGACCGGCAGGGTGACGTCGCGGATGGTCAATTCGCCCAGCAGGGTGAACTCGTCATCATCATCAACCTTGACGCCGGTGCTCTTGAAAACCGCATTCGGCCACTGCTCAGCGTTGAAGAAGTCGTTCGTGCGCAGGTGGTTGTCGCGCATCTCGTTATAGGTGGTGACGCTTGACGTATCGATCCGTGCCTCAACTGAAGCCGACTCGAAATTCTGGCCGTCCCACTGCACTTCACCTTCGAAGTTCTGGAAACTGCCTTTGACCGTCGAGACGATCATGTGCTTGACCGAGAAGTCGACGTTCGAGTGTGCGCTATCGATCTTCCAGGTCTGCGTCGCCACGTTTGCTGCTGCTGACATAGGAATGATTCCTCCTGTGTATCCCTTCTCCGGCACTTCCGGAGAACTTGTTCGACGTAAGTCACTATACTTTGGTAAGTTACTATTGTCAAGGGAGTAACGGAAGGATATACTCTGACCATGCACGATCAACCACACGCGGTATTCTGTCCGCGATTTCACAAGGCAATAGAGCAGATCGGCAGCCGCTGGACCGGCGTGATCATCCAGGCGATGACCGGTGGAGTCCACCGTTTCAGTGAGTTGCGCGATGCCATTCCCGGATTAAGCGACCGGATGCTGGCAGACCGGCTCAAGGAGTTACAGGCTCAGGAGTTGGTCGAACGCCGGGTCTATCCGGAAACACCAGTCCGGGTCGAATACCACCTGACCGAAAAAGGATGCGCCTTGGCAGATGTGCTTGATGCCATCTCGATCTGGGCGGAAGCCTGGATTCCTGTTGAAGAAGTAGAGCCAGCACCGGCAATCGGAAAATAGAGTAGTGACTAAAACGACAACCACGCTGCAGGAATGGTTTGAATCCCGCCGGCAGGAGAGTGCCGAATCCGCTCTCGCACCCGATAACAATGAATACCAGCAAGCGGGATGGACCGGCGCGCCGGAACACTTTCGCTCCGGACACGAACTGATTCTCGATGGCATCGTTTCCAGCGGTGATCTGGCCGACATCGGCTGCGCCAACGGCCTGCTGCTCGCCTCGCTGGTCGAATGGGCCGCAGGACGCGGCATAGAACTAAACCCACACGGAATTGACTTCGTCCCGCAGCTGGTGGATCTGGCGCAGCAACGCTTCCCGGAACATGCAAGGCAGTTCACCGTCGCCAACGCCTGGGAATGGTCGCCCGGCCGGCAGTATCAGTGGGTGCATACCGAGCTTGACTATGTGCCGGCCGCGCAACAGGCAGCCTATCTCCGACGGCTCCTTGACGAAGTTGTCGAACCCGGCGGACGGCTGATCGTCAGCAGCTATGGCAATCAGGAAGCCGGCAAGCGGCCGATCGACATCGAGTTGCATCTCCAGATGCTTGGGTTCCGAACAGCCGGTTGCAGCAACGGTCTGCAATCCGACCGCTGGGTCGCCAGCCGCACGGCCTGGATCGACAAGGACTCCTAGAGATCGTCCCACTCCGACTTGCCCCGGCCATGGAATCCGCGACCGGGCGCGTGGGAGTGTCCATACGCCCCGTGAGAGTGCCAGACCGGCCGGTTATCGTTCGGGTCCGGCTTGATCAGCAAGCGGGGCATGGTGAAAACCCGGCGCGCCGGATCGCCACAGAACGGACAGGGAAATGGCTCGCTGGCCACGTCCATTGACCGTTCCGTATCAAAGAGCGTGTCGCAAGCCACACATTTGTAGTCGTATCTTGGCACATCGCCTCCGGAATAGTCCCGGCTGGTTGCTATGTTGATCATAGCAACTAGTCCCCTTGACAGCTTCATGTAAGATCATCCGGTATTGATACACTGTCTCATTAGATGGCTGTTGCCTGGATCGAATGTCGAGGAATCCCCCGTGAAGCGGTACCTGAACCTCCTGTCCATTGCCGTCCTGGCAATTGCACTCTCTGGCTGTGGCGAAGACTCAGCCGGCAACGCTACGGCAACTGTGACCGAAGGCACGACAACTGACGTTGAATCCATCACCGTCGTTGCCACGACTTCCCAGATTGGCGCTCTCGTTCACGAGATTGCCGGCAGTGAAGTCGAACTCCACATCCTGATGGGCAGCGGTGTCGATCCGCACGACTTCGAACTCACACCGGCCCACCTGCGATCACTCAATGCAGCCGACCTGATCCTCCGCAACGGTATCGGACTGGATGACTTCCTCAACTCCGGCATTGAATCGGCCGGCGGATCCGGCACTGTCGTGACCGTTACTGAAGGGATCGAACTACTAACCGGCGGACACCACCATCACGATGACGACGACCACGATCATGACGATGATCACGGCCATGACCATGCACACGATGATGAC
>CAZRNC010000078.1:0-3287 GCA_964601285.1 uncultured Thermomicrobiales bacterium
CCATCACGAAGATGTGGAATGCGCCGTTGCGATTGCTGACAAACGCGATTGACTCACCGTCTGGAGACCAATAGGGGTTCTGGTCGTGATGCTCTCCGTTGGTCAACGGCATCAGGCCGGTGCCGTCCGGGCGCACGCGGTAGAGATCACTGCGGTCGTCACTCTGGCGGCGCGTGAAGAGAATCCACTCATTGTCTGGCGACCAGCGCGGGAACTGGTCGTTCTCCAGCCCATCGGTCAACCTTCGTGGATCGGTGCCATCAACGCCGGCCACCCAGATATCTTCCGGGCCGAACTCCTTGTTGACCCAGGCGATCATCGTGCCGTCCGGCGACCAGGCGGGACTCCAGTCATCGCGCGGGAAGGTAATCAATGCCTGCTGGTTGGAACCGTCGGGGTTCATGATGTAGATATCCAGCGAGCCACCGGGGTCGTTGCTCCGGCCGGCAGCAAACGCGATGATCGAAGATGGCTCGGTCACCGGCTCGTCCACATCTATCGTCGGTACCACGCCTGGCTCTTCGGTCCCTTCCGGCGATGGAGTTTCACCCGGTTCGGTCGGCACGTCCTCGCCAGTGGTTGCCTCGTCTTCACCGGAATCATCCAGCGTAGCGGTCGGATCGTCAGCACCGGCTACTTCGGTTTCAGAACCATCCGGTTCGCTGGTGGCCGTTGCGACTGCTGCGCCGTTGTCGTTATCGCCATCGAGCAGGCCCAGGGCGGCATAGCCGGCGCCGAAGGCCATCAACGGCACAAGCACCAACGCCAGAACCAGCAACCAGATCGGGAAACGCGGCTGCAACACAAACGTGCCCGATACCGGTGGGGTGCGGTCGTCGCCACCATTGCCGGATGTCGCGGCAAGCACGTTGAATTGATAGGTCTCCCGTTTGCCACCGAACATCCTGGTGTTGCCACGGGCTGTCAACCGGGTGGTGGCTTGTTCGCCCGGATCGAGCACCATCTGGTCCGGCTCAAACGCAAAGCGCAATCCGCCCTGGGTATCGCCTGCCAGCGGAACAACCTTCCGCCGCTCGTTGCCAAGGTTCTCAACCGTGACCTGATAGGTTCCCTTGCCGCGCCCGGTGACTGCCGCCGGCTCCAGCGCCAGGCGGGTCGCGTTGAACGGCACAATGACCACCCGAACGCGAGCTTCGGACGACGGCGCCGTCTGGCCGGCCATCTGCACGCGGATGACGGCAACGTAGCTGCCGGCGGTGCTGGTGGTATCGCGCGGCGCGAGGAAATGGATTGGCCCGGTTGTCTGGCTTTGCGGGGGAATCTCGACCGCGCCCGGTGGCAGCCGCACCCAGTCGGGCGAGACGCCATCCACCGTCAGCATCGCCCGGACGGTGGTGTGGCCCAGATTGACCAGGGTCGCACCAACGCTGACTGGCTGGCCGGGCGTAATCATCACCTGTTCCCGGTCGAGCAGCACCCGGACTCCGGTCGCATTGCCGAGTTGCGTGTCGTAGGTTCCAACCTGTGCCGGTGTTGATGTCGGGGGCGGTGGTGTTGACATTGGTGGCGGGGCAGCTTTTGGAACCAGCGCAGTCAGCGCCGCTGCCAGTGCGTCGGCCGACTCAAACCGGTCGGCCGGGTCCTTCTCAAGACAGCGCATGATGATCGACGACAACGACTCCGGAACATCGGCCCGGATTTCGCGTGGCGCAGGTGGCTGGGTGTAGACATGCTTGAAAATCGCCTCGCTGAGCGTCTTGGTATCGAACGGTGGTGCGCCGGTGGCAATTTCGAAGAGGACGACACCCAGCGAATAGATGTCGCTGCGGCCGTCCAGATCGATCCCACGGCACTGTTCCGGCGACATATAGGCCGGGGTACCCATTGTCTGTCCCTGAGCGGTCATCACCCCGCCTTCGGCCAGATGCACCAGCCCGAAGTCGGTCAGCTTGACCTGGTATTCAGTGGACGCGCCATCATCGCCGATCACCCTGCCCAGCAGCAGGTTGTCCGGTTTGATGTCGCGGTGGACCATGCCGCGTTTGTGGGCGTAAGCCAGCCCTTCGGCAGCCTGGCGCACCAGCTCAATGCTGGGATAGAGCGGCAGCAGCTCGCCCGGTCCCAGCTTCTCCTGCAACGAGCGCAGCGAACCATCGGAGACCAGTTCCATAATCAGATAGAACCGGCCGTCCTGCTGGCCAAAATCCAGCACGTCGATGATGTTTGGATGGATCAGCTCGGATGCGGCCCGCGCTTCCTGAAGAAACCGGGCCTGGAACGACGGATCGGCATTGTATTGGCTATGGAGAATCTTGATCGCTGCCGGACGGTTCAGGTGGACATGCGTCGCAAGGTAGACCTGCCCCATACCACCGACGCCGAGCGATTCCTCGATCCGGTAGTTCCCGATAATCTGTCCGGTCATGTCCATCATGAGAACGTCCCTGGCTGAGGGAGGCACACCCGCTCCACTTCAGGATTGTCGTTGCAATTATGGCACGGTCGGGTCACCGTCCATCCAGGACATTCGTTGTGGGTATCTGTTTGGCCGGGTGATCTCCACAGGTATATTCATTTTAGTAAGAAGAATTAGTAGTTCATAGTAGGGGCTGTGGATAGCGTGGATAACCGGCTTGCGTGGCGGATATTCGCCAGAAACCGGGCGGGTAACTCACCGGATAAGTTATCAGCATCTCCACCGCCGGTTGTGTTGACAGGTTTGTCACAGCCGAATTATCCGGATCCCGTCAACAATCGACCCTGTTGAAAGGGTGGAGTTATCCAGATCCGAGGGGACGTACGTACACACCCTTATCCGGATATCCACCGGGTTATCCACATTCTCTCTGCCGGTTATCCACAACTGGAACATGCGTGCGAATCGTCGAACGCTGGATGTGCCGCGTTGTCACTGGTCGTGGGCCAGTCAAGACTTGATAGGACATAGCCCAAAAGGAGCATGTCCGCTGCAACAGAGGGGCATATCCGCCTATACCGGCAACCCGGTTGGTAAACCATAGTTTGCTGAGTGTGCTGGTGTAAGCGAAGCTGGGCCGACTGCCTGTGAAGCGGATGACACAATCCCCCACGACAATGAGTTTCTGCCGGCAGCCGAAAGCCCTGCCAGTTCCAACGACCACCGGTATCTGGGCCGGGTTCAACCCGGAGCTGATTGATGTCGCAGAATGGCCCAACGCCCCCGATCTTTCGCTGGCGATCGACTACGCCGTCCGCGATGCCCTTGGCTCGGGGCTAACCCTCCGCGAGATGTACCAGCAAGTCCGTACCACCCTGATCGCCCAGGGCCTCCAACCCGACACCCTCGA
>CAZRNC010000078.1:3387-9848 GCA_964601285.1 uncultured Thermomicrobiales bacterium
TATCTGTCATCCTGAGCGAAGTCGAAGGATCTCGAGCCACGGATCTTTCCGGGTGACGTCGAGTTTCGAGGGTCGAGATCCTTCGACTTCGCTCAGGATGACAAACAAACAGGTATGCGCAAGCAAAGGCTGGAATGGGTTTAACGCGGACGCATTGCCATGCTCCCCGACCCCTGCGGGGGCGTTTCCAGCCTTCGAGATGGGATCGTCCCTTGATGGTGTAGGATCCATCGTTGGAAGCGCTGTCCGCCGGCGAGGGGTTTTCTATCGTGATCGTTCTCTTGCAAACCACCCGGGAGATCCTGCTCTCCGCAACGATCATTATCTGCCTGTTGCTGGCCGTTGCCACGATGGTGTTGATGTGGATGCGCACCCGGCCACGAGAAGATGACGCAGAGTCCATCCGCCCGCCGTTTGACCCCGTCCTGCTTGGCTCGGCAGTCGCGGTGCTGGTGATGGCCGTCATCGCCTGGTTCAGCCTCTAAATCCCCTGTATTGCAGACAACAGCATGGGTGTAAAGCGCGATACACCCTGAAACGGCATTCCGGGATACTCTTGGAAGTGTCAGGATCACGGTATCCGGAATTGTTCCCCCCAACATGAACGGAACGCCACCTGACCCGGAATGTGAGACGCAGAACGACAATGTTGTCAGCGTCGATTCCGGACAGACCACAACCACTTCCCCTCCTCCTCCCCATCTCCCTTCTGAGGTGGCCCGGCAAACACACCGGGCCACCTGACCCCCTCCTCCAGCCCGACACATTGACACGATAAGACTAAACTCTTATGATTGATACATACTCAGTTACCCTCGGCGTTGAGGGTGACCCTGCCGGCAACCGGCCGGTTGGAGCACTGAACCATGCGCACAAGGAGGTGCAGGAATGACAACCCAGCGATGGGACCCGATGCGCGAGATTGTCGCGTTGCGTGAAGCGATGAACAGCATGCTCGATGACACCCTGGTTCGTCCGCGAGCCGGCGTGAACGCGATTATCACCGGCATGGCGATCGACCTGAAGGAGACCGCCGACAACTTCATCGTCGAATCGGTGCTGCCTGGCGTTGCGCCGGAGCAGGTCGAGATCACCATTCTGAACGACACCCTGAGGATCAAGGCGGAATCGGTTGATTCCACTGAGGAAGAGGGCGAAACCTGGCTGATCCGCGAACGGCGACACGGCCGCTTCGAGCGCAGCATCACGCTGCCGGCAACGGTGAACGCCGACGAGGCCAGCGCCGACTTCGAGAACGGTATCTTGAGGATCACCTTGCCGAAGACAGAAGCCCAGCGCCCACGGACGATTCAGGTCCGATCAGCCCACGACCAGCAGCGCGACGACCTGACGATCGACGTCCCGGCCGACACCACCGTCTGACATTCTCCACCAACCCATGAACAACGCCCGGCATATCGCCGGGCGTTTCCGTTATCATGACGTTGAGTCCGGATGTTGATAATTGAGCTACTCCGAAAGCGATCGGTTTCAACGATATGCTCGTTACGCTCTATGACCTGATGATGGCAATACTGCCGAAAGTGGCGGTCTCCCTGGCGATTATTGTTGCCACCTTCATCATTCTGCGCCTGCTGCGGGCCACGGTGAAGAGGATGCTAGTGGGCTACCTCGTGCGCCGTAACGACTCCCCACGGGATGTCGCCCAGCGTGCCCAGACGCTTGCCAGTGTGATCGAATCCGGCATCCGGTTCTTCGTGGTGGTGCTGGCCACGATGATGGTGCTGACCAACCTGGGGCTGGACATCGGTCCGCTCATCGCCAGCGCCGGCATTGCCGGCCTTGCTATCGGCCTTGGCGCACAGAACCTGATCCGCGACATGATCAACGGTTTCGTGATTCTCCTTGAAAGCCAGTATGCCGTCGGCGATGTTGTCGTGATTGGTGCTGTCACCGGCACGGTTGAAGACCTGAACCTGCGCCGGACACTGCTGCGAGCTGACAACGGCGCAGCGATCGTCATTCCGAACAGCATGGTGATGATCGTCGAGAACCAGTCGAAGGACTGGTCGCGAGCGATCCTTGATGTCAACATCGCCCCGGAAGTGGATGATGACCGGATGATGGCGATTCTGCGTGAAGAGATGGACCGGGTACAGGACGATTCCTACCTCGGCCCGAAGATCACCAGCAAACCGGTCATCATCGGCCTGACCAACGTCAGCGCAACCCAGCTCACCTACCGCGTCACCGTCCGCACCCAACCCCTCGAACAATGGGACGTCGAACGCGAACTCCGCCGCCGTATCTACAACCGCCTGCTGCGCGAAGAGATCCAGATCATGTAGGGTGGCCACGGCTCAGGCACGTGTTCCAAATAATTCAGGATCGTCGAACGTACGGGAGAGGCCATGCCTCTCCCTCGGATCGGAACGATCCGCCTGTTCGTTGCAGCAGCGTCGTGTCTGAGCATGTCGCGCTGACGCGCGAAGGGAGAGGCATGGCCTCTCCCGTACGACAGATTCCCTGCGGTCCTGTATACAGGATGACAGATAAACCGGCATGTGTAAGCCACAACTGGAAATCGTTGGAACACGTGAGCCGGCTCAGGCGACCTGGTCGACGGCCATCGTTGTGGCAACCTTGCCGGCGACCTGGTGGCTCCATTCACGTGCTCGCTGGATTTCGCCATCCTTCAGCGGGCCGAGGATGTCGGTGACGTAGAAGTTTCCGGGTGGGGCGGCGATGGTGAAGCCGAGCCGTTTCAGGCGCTTTTCGATCTTGCCGGCGGCGGAGCCAATGAAACCCAGCCAGCGAGGTTTATCGGTGCTGGTGTCGAAGGCTGCTGCGTGGACATGTCCGTCCAGGGTTGCCGTCTCCAGCCATTCCCGGATGCCGATTTCCCGGGAGACCAGCGGCCGGTCGATCTTCCGGGCGGAATCAGCACGGGTCTTCTCCTGGCTCATGCCGAAGGCGTGGGTTGGCCCGCCAATGATGACCAGGTCGAACTCCTCGCTGATTGCCAGTGGGGCCTGGCTTACCTCAACGGTTTCAACCATGCCGTACGGGGTTGCGCCATCAGCGATTGCTTCGGCAATCGTCCTGGCGTTTCCGAACATCGATTCGTAGATGACGAGGATTCGCATGACTGCCTCCCTTCGGAACCTGCCGGCCCGTATTCCGGCATTGACAGTGTATGCCTGGCGCCGCAACAACGATGTGACAAAAGTCGGTTGGGGATTACATCTCTGTCACGGCATCAAACCGGCGAGTTCGATGTCACGGTTGCTGGTCCCGCCGGTCAGGAAGGCGAGCAGGCGGTCTGCTTCCTCTTCAAGATCCTGCCGGAATCGATCCGGAACTGGTCGGAGCGGGTGGAGCGTCATCCGGGCGGAGTCTTTGCCCTGCTCGGTTCGCCAGGTGCCGGCGACGTAGCCATCGACCAGGAATGTCCCCGGCATGACGTAGTTTGGCGTGGCCAGCCGTTTGCGGTCCTCGTCGGAGACGATCCGGGTGCGGTCGGCGTGGCTGAGGAGTGCGTTGTCATATTCCGGGAAGAATCTCGGAGGCGCAGGGGTCTCCGGATCGGGCAGTGGCGCGTCTGGCAGATCGAACAGTTCACGGCCACGTTCGTCGCGGAAGGTGCGCAGCTGTGGTTTCAGCCGGGCAAGCACCTCGCGCAAGCCGGTCAACCCGCACCAGGTACGCAGATCGGAACTGGTCGCCGGCCCGAACGCGCCGAGATAGCGCAGGACAATATCGTCGACCGACGGATCGGATTCGAGCGGACGCCCCAGCCAGTGCTCGACCGTTGTCCAGGTTGCCTGGTGCCGGGCGCCCCAGGTGCCACGCGGCGGCACTTGCACGAGCGACATCGAATAGTGGGCAACCCGGGCGAGGTTGGCCGTTTGGCGGTCGGGCCACTGCTCCTGCAACAGCTTTCCCAGGTCGCGCATGGTGCGTGGTTGCGCTTCCATCAATTCACGGGCCAATGCGATGAGTGCGTCATAGTCAACGCCCTGGGTGCCCTTGCCGAAAGACGTACTCTTCAGCGTTCGTGCCATCACCGGCAGCAGCAGTGGCTGTAACAGCAGGGCGTCATCGTCGGTGACCAGGTGGATCGTGGTGCGCATCACCGGCGTCCGCACGGCGCTGCGGTCGAGGATCATCTGCGACAGCTCGTCCGTCTGGAAGTTGGCAATCCTCGCCCAGAGCGCGACAAACGGATCCGGCGGCTCCTGTGCCTGCATCCCGACCAGATGATGGATCACCTGCCTGGCCGTCCGATCCTGCTTCTCGAGCAGCATCTGCCGCGCCAGCAGCGCCCGGTTCAGCTGCTGCCGGCTGAGCGTCGTCCCGTTCGGCGGCGAGGATGGCATTGGCGATCTCTATCCAGTATCAGCGAAATGTGATCCGCTCGTGGTCAATCTCAATAATCAGGCGTTTGTCGTCATTAGCTTGCCGCTTGGCATGTTCCAGCAGGATATGGTCCCAATACTTGTCGAGCATCGGAACCCACATGTCGAGCCGGCAGCGGAATGAGATGAGGCCGGCATTTGGAAACTCCCTGGCCCGTTTAGCATCGTCACGAGAGATCAGCGGTCCAAAGTGTTTCCGGTTTCGGGTAACAATTATCGCCCCGAGCTGGTTGGCATCGGCAACCACAACCGGATCTGGTGTGCCGGGCAGAGAACGCTCTCGCACAAGAAGGACTTCGACCTGCTTTGTCTCCAGAAACCGGGCAACCGAGTTGGGCACATGCTCATCCAGCAGGAAGCGCATCGTACGAGCCGACATTAGCCAACGGTATCAAGAGGGATGTCAAATGCGGCTGCGGCACAGACATCTTCAGGTGTAAGCATCGGATACTCATTGACGATCTGTTCAACGCTATACCCCAGATCGTGATGCATCTCCTGAATGACCGAAACAGGGATTCGCGTTCCAGCGACGGTCCAGTCATTCCGCAAGGTATAGCGATGTCGTTTGATCTGTCCGATGTCAGCCGGTTGCCGCTGCTGCAGGGTTCGTTGGAGCGATTCCCGGGCCTCACGTGCAATCGGCTCCAGTTCGACCGCCAGTGCGCCCTGATGCAGCGGTCTGGTGGATACCAGCTCCCCGGTGGCGGGATCGACATAGACAATTTCGTCGCCGGCAACGTAGAACCGGATGCTTGACCAGGGATGCTCGTACTGGGATTTCAGCCAATGGCCAAGCTCCCGGAGCTTCCCAAGCGGGAAACGTTCGCGTAGCCGGGCAAGTGTGCGCAACGCGACGATGTCCTGAAAAGAATAGATCCGGCCATATGGTTGGTGCAGTTCGCCACGCATAAGGCTGGGAGTGAAGACGTCGGTTGTGTCCCAATAGGCAAGCTGCCAACGGGACAGGCCGGAGAGACCTGCTGCCTGCTCCATTGTAAAGGCACCAGTTACGTTTACTGTCTTGTTTGCAAGACGCTCCACTGGAGATCCTTCCTGCCACGCATCTCTTCACGCCCATTCTAACGCGATTGATAGATTATGGTCATACTGTCATCCATCATGAACCCGGACAATTCGTTGGTTCTGGTTGTTCTATCGTCAGAAGATATCTCTATACTAGGTGAGAGTGTGCGATGATTTGCATACCTTATGTGGGATGAAAACGGGTGCAGGGCAACTGTGGGGTCGCCGGCGGCCGGTGGGTTGCCGCAGGGAAGGGTTACGTGTCGTGTTGATTTTTGACCGTCTGGTGCTGGACGTTGCCAATCTTGAACGTTCGGTCCGGTTCTACACCGATACCCTTGACTTCCAGGTTGTCAATGCCAACCCCTGGGCCGGACACCGTGCCTCGCTGCTCCAGCTTGGTGCGTTTCACCTTTTGCTGCTCGAACAACCGGATGAGGGTGCCAGCCGCTACCAGCTTCCCAAGGCCGGGCCGGTGCTGGGGCTTTCCGAGGTGCGCATCGAAGCTCGTGCCGAATCGCTGGAGCGTTCCGGGGCCGAGATCCTTCAGGGGTTGACCCATTCCCCGTGGGGTGGACGTTCCCTGCTGCTGCGTGATCCTGACGGTTATCTGATCATGATTCAGGAGCCGCACGAGGAGCGTGGCGATCTGCCACAGGTGATCGCCGATAGCCCGCCACCGCGTTAGGCGGCCGTGTCGTTCCCGTCAGGGCCGTCCGGTTTTAGGTGCATGGTCCGGGCGGTGGTTGCACCGGCGCCGACGGCGATGAAGATATCCCCGATTGAATAGACATTGGAAAGCGGCATGCTCTCCGGCAGGGCGAAGATATCGCCCAGGAATGCGAGCAGCGTGTCGTCGTCGGCAATGACGCTGTTGGTGTGGGTGGGCCGCTCCTCGACATGTTCCAGCCGGCCGGCTTCGTCGAGTAGTTCGGCGCTGGTTGGCATGAACCCGCCATTGGCGAAGATGACCAGGGCATTCAGCAGCGCACCGATCAGAATGACCACCAACCCCGGAATGTGGAGATTGCGGCTGAACACCGCCAGGGTCATCAG
>CAZRNC010000079.1:0-9828 GCA_964601285.1 uncultured Thermomicrobiales bacterium
GTTCCATCCACATGTTCTTCATGCGGTTTCCGATCGATGTGCTGTATCTGAACGACGCAGATGAAGTTGTACGGGTGCAACACGGCATCCGGCCTTGGCGGGTGGGGCCGCTGTTCACACGTGGAGCACGGTACGTGATCGAGCTGCCGGCTGGTGCTGCCGAACGATCGAAGACGACCGTTGGCGATCGGCTCGTTTCCGGGTAAATTTCCTTCTTGTCACTGGATAATGCAACATGCTACCTTGCACCTGCAAACGTTCTGGCGGGGCGCTGCAAGGGGTTTTCGTATGCTCCAACTCTGGAAACAGGGTTTGCGGACGGCTACCCGGATCCTGATGCCCGAGGTGTGCGCCGGGTGTGGGGTTTCCGGTTCGTGGATCTGCAAGCGCTGTTTTTCGCAGGTAAGTCAAATCGATCAAACCAGGTGTTGCCGGAGTTGCGGCGCACCGGTTGGGAGCAGCCGGTCGCGTTGTCAGCGATGTGACGACTGGTTGCCTGGCACGATCGAGGTGCGAAGCGCCTTCCTCTTTGAGGGCCCACTACAACAATCTGTTCACCGCATGAAGTATCGAGGTGAGTTTGCCCGCTCAGAGTGGCATGGTTCGCAACTGGCCGGATTGATCGTGTCCACCGGCTGGGAGATGCCTGATCTGTTGATTCCGGTTGCACTTCACGCAAAGAAGTTGAAGTCGCGCGGCTACAACCAGTCCGAACATTTGGCGAAGCATTGTGGAATCTCACTCGGCGTGCCGGTTGAGCCGGCACTGATGCGTGTTCGGAATACCCCTAGTCAGACCGGTTTGAGCGGAGATGCGCGTAGCATTAACGTCGCTGGCGCATTCACCAGTAGTGGCAGTGTGGTTGGGAAGCATGTGATGTTGATTGACGATGTCGTTACAACCGGGGCAACGCTGCTGGCCTGTGCGAGTGCCTGTCTCGACGCCGGCGCGGCGTCTGTCAAAGCGGTCACTGTTGGCACAGCATCGCGGGCCATAAGTTAGTCTTTGAGCGATCGATAGGTGAGGATCAGCCCGAGTGCCGCTCCGCCGGCGAACAGCAGGGCGATGAGTGACACGACGAGTTGGACACCGCTCACCGGTGGGACCGTTTCTGAACCCAGGCTTCAGCTGCACGGAGCGCCCAGTGGTCGGCCTCGTGAACTGCTTCAAGTGTCAACGGTCCTGCCACAACCTCATGCTGGCTGAGGACATCCTCAACGAGTCTGCTGATGTCGAGGAATGATATCTGGCGGTCGAGGAACGCCTGCACCGCGACCAGATCGGCTGCCGAAAGCACGGCTGGTGCGGTTGATCCGACTCTGGCAGCCTCGCGTGCGAGACGCACCAGGGGGAATGTGTCCAGGTCCGGTTCCTCGAACGTGAGCTTGCCAATCTGGAGCAGGTCAATCGGTGTGGCCGGCCCTGCTACCCGGTCGGGATAGGTCAGGGCGTATTGAATCGGCAAGCGCATGTCGTGACCACCCATTTGGGCGAGCAGTGCGCCGTCCTGATATTCGACCAGCGAGTGGATGATGACTTCCGGATGAATGACCAAATCGATGCAGTCCAGCGGACAGTTGAAGAGCCACATCGCCTCGATGATTTCGAGACCCTTGTTCATCAAGGTGGCTGAATCGATGGTGATTTTGGGACCCATCGACCAGTTGGGGTGGCGCAGGGCATCCTCTGGCTGTACGTCTGCCAGATCCTGGGCTGACTTGCCGCGGAATGGGCCGCCTGAACCGGTAAGGATGAGACGTTTGACCTGTTCTTTATCCCAGGTCTTACCCTCGAGACACTGCCAGAGTGCGGAGTGCTCACTGTCGATGGTGCGTAGCGAGTTTGGATGCCGGGCCGCTTCCGCCATGACGATCTCGCCTGCAGCGACAATCGTCTCTTTGTTGGCCAACGCGACGATCTTGCCGGCTCGCAACGCTGCCAATGTTGGCTCAATCGCGGTGTGGCCGGTCGTTGCGACGACGACGATGTCGACGGCATCCAGCGTTGCCAGTTCGATAAGCGCGTTCGGTCCAGTGAGTTCCGAGACGTTCGCAAGACCGTTTCCATGCTCAATGTAGGCATATTTCGGTTGGTAGCGATTGATCTGGTCCTGAAGTGCCTGTTGGCTGTTCGAAGCACTTAGCCCGACAACGGAGAATCTGTCGGCCAGGGAGTCAATCACCGAGAGCGTGCTCGTTCCGACCGAGCCGGTTGAGCCGAGAATCGCCACGCCTTGTTGCCGGCAGCTATCGGCAATCATGGCCAGCCCATCCACTGCAGAAGAACTGCAAGATAGAAAGTCAGCGGAATCGTAATCAGCAGCGCGTCAATCCGGTCGAGCAAGCCGCCATGGCCAGGGATAATTGCGCCCATGTCCTTGATGCCAATCTCACGCTTGATCATAGACTCGCAGAGATCGCCGATCATGGCACCGATGGCGATGATCCCACCAACAATCAGCATGATCGCGAAGGGAACCGGCACGCCAAAAACGTAGCCGGCGATGCCTCCGGTCAGCGTGCCAGCGATGATTCCGGCGATGGCGCCGACACGGGTCTTCCCCGGACTGACATGAGGAATGAGCTTGGTGGTTCCCCATTGGCGTCCGACAAGATAGGCGAAAACATCGGTTAACCAGGTGGTGACCAGTACGACGAGCAACCAGGCAAGACCTAGAGAGGCGCCGCCGTCACCGATCAGGCTATCTGCCCGCTCGACCCAACCTGCTTCAGACGGTCCCTGGATGCGCCGGATCAGGACGAAATGCATCATCGTGAATCCTACATAGAGCACACCGCTGAGGCTGAACACCCAATCGGTGAGTGAGCCGGCGATCTCTTTCTTGACCAGGTGTTGGGAGAGCGACACCAGCGTGTAGGCGGTCATTGCGCCCATGAGCGCCAGGAAGGGTGCATCGGTGCCGGCAATGATGAACAGGGCTACCAGGATGAGCGTCCCAGACCAGGTAGAGGGTCGGACTCCAATGCGTTGGAACGATCGATAGAGTTCATACAGTGCGCCGAGCGCAACCAGTGCAATGACGATTGAGTAGACAGGGCTGCCAAGGAGCGCGGGTACGATTGCGACCAGCACGACGCCAACGGACGATATCGCTCGTTGCTTCATCGATCAGGTCGATTTCTTCGTGATCTGGTTGGCGGCAGCGGTAAGCCCGCCAAACCGCCGGTCGCGCTTCAGATACTCAGCCACGGCACCATCCAGATCCTGTTCGCCGAAATCCGGCCAGAGTTTGGGACAGATGTAGTATTCGGCAAACGCGCTCTGCCAGATCAGAAAATTACTGGTGCGCATTTCGCCGGAGGTGCGGATGATCAGGTCAGGGTCCGGCATGCCCGCGGTATAAAGATGGCGCTCGAACGCTGCCTCAGTTACCTCGTCGGCCGGAACACCTTCTGCGATCATCGCCCGGACTGCCCTGATGATCTCATCGCGCCCTCCGTAGTTGAACGCCAACGTCAACGTGATCGCTGTATTGTTCCGGGTGAGTGCGATGGCGTCGTGGATGCCATTGACGAGTTCTTCAGAAAGGCCCTCGAGCGAGCCGATATGTTGAAGGCGGGCGCCTTTCTGGTGCAGCGCCTCGGTTTCCACGATCAGTGCTTCGCCGAGGATCCGCAGGATGCCCTGGACCTCTTCGGCTGGCCGGTTCCAGTTTTCAGTTGAGAATGCCCAGAGGGTGAGGTAGCGGATGCCGAGTTCGGCAGCGCGGGTGGTGATGGTGCGAATGTTCTCGGTTCCGGCTTCGTGGCCGGCAATTCTGGGCAGCCCCCGGGATTGCGCCCAGCGGCCATTACCATCCATGATGATGGCAACGTGTTCCGGGGCTGGGATTTCAGATTGGGACACGTCGCCGGGACGTCCAGACATCTCGCCTCATTCCGGAATCCGGCTAGACTTCGAGAACCTCTTCTTCTTTGGCATGGCCGATACGGTCGGCCTCCTCGATGAAGCGGTTGGTAACTTCTTGAATAGTCGTTTCGGCACGTCGTTCCTCATCCTCGCCGATCTCCTTTTCCTTCAGCAGATCCTTGAGGGAGTCGATCGCATCGCGCCGGATGTTCCGGATGGCGACCTTGCCTTCTTCCACCTTGGCCTTTAGCTGTTTCACCAGGTCGCGCCGGCGCTCCTCGGTGAGTTGCGGGATGGAAAGGCGGATGACCGATCCGTCGTTGTTTGGTGTCAGCCCCAGGTCGGAAGTCTGGATCGCCTTGGCGATTGCTCCGAGAGATCCCTTGTCCCATGGCTGAATGACCAGCAGTCGCGGCTCGGGAGCCGAAATGCCGGCGAGTTGATTGAGCGGGGTTGCGGTTCCATAGTAATCAACATTTAACCGCTCGACCAGCGCAGGTGATGCCCTGCCAGTACGGATCGAGCCTAAATCACGCATCAGAGCGTCGATACTGGCTTGCATGCGCTGTTCGGCGTCAACCTTGATTTCGTCAATCATCCGTGGACTCCTTCCAACAGCTTCCGGGCATGAAGCCGTACCTGGATCAGTTTGCTTGCGGCACGCTGGCACAGATCAGTGTGCCCACTTCATCGCCACGTGCTGCTCGCTGGATATTACCATCCTGCTGGACATCGAAGACGATGATCGGCAGGTCGTTGTCACGGCAGAGTGCAATTGCGGATGCATCCATTACTCGCAGGTTCTTCTCCAGGACCTCCTGATAGGAGACGGTGTCGAAGCGCACTGCGTCCGGGTCTGTCTTCGGATCTGCACTGTAGACACCATCGACACCGTTCTTGGCCATGAGAACTACCTCGGCGCCAAGTTCTGCTGCACGAAGGGCAGCAGCAGTATCGGTGGTGAAGTACGGGTTGCCGGTGCCGGCGGCCAGAATAACGACCCGCCCCTTTTCCATGTGCCGGATCGCCCTGCGACGGATGAATGGCTCGGCAATCTGGTGCATTTCAACGGCCGTCTGAACACGGGTTGGGACGCCGATTTGTTCCAGTGCGTCCTGCACGGCAAGTGCATTGAGCACGGTTGCCAACATTCCCATGTAGTCTGCTGAAGCACGGTCCATTCCCTTGGTGCTGGCAGACATTCCGCGCCAGATGTTGCCGCCACCCATCACCACGGCGATTTCAGCGCCCTGCGTGCGGTGTACCTCTGCAATATCTCGTGCCAGGTCGTTGACGATCTTTGGATTGATGCCGAACTCTCCGGCGGCGGCAAGTGCCTCGCCGGAGAATTTCAGAATGATGCGCTTGTACTGGCGCCGTTCGCATGCACCTGTGCTACTCACTCGGCTGCATCTTCCCCGCCGGAAGACTCGCCGACTTCAAACCGGGCAACCCGGCGGACGACGATGTTCTCGCCAACTCTGGAGATCGCATCGCGGACGACATCGTCGATCGAGCGGCGCGACTCTTTGATGAACGGCTGGGCGTGGAAGACGGTGGTTTCGACAAACCGCTTTTCGTCACCAAACTCAGAGACACCGGCGGCCATGTCTTCTTCAGACACTTCGTCAACCTTGATATAGCGCGGCGGCAGGGCTGCTGCCTGCATGGCAAGGTCGTGTGCGAGGGCCTTGAAGTCGTCGGTGCGAGCAACGAAGTCGGTTTCGCAGTTCAGCTCGATCATTGCGCCAATGCGGCCCCCGGCATGGATGTAGGTGTGGATGAGACCCTGGCTGGCATCGCGGCCGGCCTTCTTCTCAGCCTTTGCGAGTCCCTGCTGACGAAGGATTTCGGCGGCTTTTTCAAGGTTTCCGCCGGCTTCGTCAAGCGCTCGCTTGCAGTCCATGACGCCGGCGCTTGTCTGAGCGCGCAATTGTTTGATGAGGTCTGTAGACATTGGCTGCCATTGCTCCTGTTCTGATTCGATCGTTTCTGGTCGCGTTCCAATGCCACCCTGTGTCCAGCGGAAGCAGGGTGGCGGGTCTTCTGTTGGCTGGCGAATCGCCTAGCCCTGGTTGCTGGTCTCGTTCTCGTAACCGTAGTCCGCAGCGCTTGCTTCCGCATCGGAGATGGCGATCTCGTGCCGGGTCTGGCCCTCGATCATGGCATCGGCGAGGCGAGAGAGAATGAGGCGCACGGCACGGATGGCATCATCGTTCGCCGGGATCACATAGTCGATCGGATCCGGGTCGCAGTTGGTATCTGTCAGAGCGATAATTGGAATCTCCAACCGGCTGGCTTCCTTGATGGCCAGTTCTTCGCGCCGGGGATCGACCACGATGATTGCTGCCGGCATCTGGTTCAGGTTCTTCAAGCCGCCCAGGGTACGCATGAGCTTCTCCAGCTCCTGCTCCTTGGCGAGCATTTCCTGACGAGGAAGTGCGGCGAGTTCGCCTGAAAGATGCTGCCGTTCGAGCTGCCGTAGATACTCGAGCCGGGTGCGGATGGTCCGGAAGTTGGTCAATGTGCCACCGAGCCAGCGACGATTGATGTAGAACATGCCGCAGCGCTCGGCCTCAAGCTGCACGATTTCCTGTGCTTGCTTCTTGGTGCCGACGAAGACGACCTTGCCGTTGATCTCGACGAGGTCAGAGAGGAAGTTCTGGGCTTCCTTCAGCAACTGGGCAGTCTTGTGCAGGTCGATGACGTGGATTCCGCTACGTTCTCCAAAGATGTATGGTCGCATCTTCGGGTTCCAGCGCTTGGTTTGATGGCCAAAATGGACGCCTGCTTCGAGCAGGGCCTTCATCGTTACCTGGGTTTCCTCCTGGAGTTGGTTGACCACGCTTCAGTACCTCCTGTGTTTCAGCTTCCGCGAGCTTCATTCCGCGCTCCGACCCGGCAATTCCGGGAACACGGGAGGCGGTCTGCTCACGTGCGTAATAGGCCCGGCGCGCGCCGGGCCATCGCATAGTGTATCACAGGCTGGAAGCGTATTTCCCTGGGATTATTCGATGAGCGAGAGGTAGTCCTGAACGACGTAACCTTCGATGCCGTCGGACGATACGACCGGCCACCAGACGAAATCTCCGGAGCCGATGGAGTCGCCAATAACCGTCAGGATGGTTCCGTCGAGGAACTGGGTGATGATCTCGGCATCGGCGGATGGCTCGGTCCGTACATTCAGACCGGTGCCGCCAGTGTTGAACACTTCAACGGTCGCACCATTGTAAATACCTGAAGCCGGCGGATCTGGATCTTCGGATCCGTTGGACGGCGGTTCAGTTGCCTCACCAGAAGGTGGCTGAGTCGGGATGGTGATACCGCCAGGGGTGCCTTCGGTCTCGGCCGGTGGCGCGCTGGCGTCCGGTGTTTCGCCGATGGTCTGGATGGTAACGGTCGAGGTGGCATTGCCGGCGATGTTGCCATCGTCGGGATCGTCGTCGCCGATGAAGTTGGTGATCCACCACCAGAAAAGGAAGACCATCAGGATGACGCCAAAAATCGGCGCGGCTATACGGAGATAGTCGGTCCAGTAGCGTTCTTCCGGATAGTAGTTATATTCACGGCCGGATGGGTTTGGCGGATCTCCGCCGGACCAGCCGTCGCCAGGGGGCTCATCGTATGGTGGACGTTCGCCGCCTTGGCCAGCAGCGCCAGTCACCGGATATACCGGGTTGCCGATTTCGCTGACGAGCGGTGTATTGCGACCGGGTTTGCTGGAGAATGCTCGGGAGACGTCTTCTTTGAATCCGGTAGCAAAGCTAACCGGTTTTGGGCTGTCTGTGACGTCCATTGATTCCCAGTAGTTACCCATTCCACGCTCGCAATCGAGGTCTTCGTCGTTTACGAGATGGCTCTGCTGAGGTGAGAACAGGAGCGGGTTCCGACACCAGCCTTTGCGCCACATTTGCGCGGGCTCGAAGTGCTTGCAGGTGCCGCACTTGCGTCCTGTCATCGTTATGCCCCCCTATATTTACTACGACCTGCCCGTCCCTTTCCGGGCATCGCTGGTGTAGTTCCCATTGCATCAGCCAAACGTGCCCGATTGCGTTGGCAACCCACCAGGATCGGGCAACACGTCTATAGTACACCGTTTGGATAGCGCAACACGAGGAGTATATCACGCATTGCTACGTTTCCTGATGCCCATGGAGTGGATGAATTCGTCAGGAATCTTCCGCTTTGTCTCCGGTCGATTCCTCATCGGCCGCGTCCGGAGTTCCGGAAGCATAGCGACGAAGCAGGGAGTATGCATCCTGCGGTTCGGGCGCGGGATTTTCCTCGATCTCGGGGGCAGGGGCGGGTGTTGCTGCGGTCGTCGCGGCAGGTGTGGACATCTGAATCTGTCCCTCATACCGAGCGCCCTCGACGATAACCAGCCCGACCGTCGCAACTTCTCCGGTCACTGACCCGCTGGACGTGATTTCCAACCGGCCACGACAGGAGATCGTTCCACGCAAGATGCCGGAGACAATAATGCTCTCGGCTTCGACGGTCGCATCAACTTCGGCCCCATCGGCAATGAAGAGTACGCCGTCGCAATTGATGGTGCCGTTTAGCCGGCCCTCGACGCGCAGGTCCCGCGACGTGTTGTAAGTTCCTTCGACGTCCGAATGGGCGTCAATCACAGAGGTCCCCCGGTCGTCCACGCCGGTATATGCAGATGCTGATGTCTGTTCGTTTCCCGGATAGCTCACCGTTCCGACCCTCCCAGCGTGTCGCTACTATTCAGCCGGTGTAACCGGAGTTGTCATGCGAAGGGCACCCATGACGCGCGCGCCTTCATGAACCACCAACCTCGGTGCTGCGACGTTGGCGGATACCTGACCCGATGGTAGCACCTCGAAGCGGCCAGAACACTCTACAGTGCCTTCCAGGGTTCCAGCGACGGTAACTCCGCCGGCCCGGACATCGGCGACGACGACTGCGCCTTCAGCAACGAAGACATCGCCATCCAGGCGGATTTGTCCGGAGACTCGTCCGTGAATGTGCAAGGAGCCGCTCGATTCAACTGTGCCATCCAGAGCAGTGTTGGCATCGATGACGCTGGCATCACCCGGGTCTGGCGCAATGCGGTCTGCCGGAGCGGAGCTGCTGCCGGTCATTTCAGCTGCCTGCTGCACCGGGCTCCAGGCTTGCTGAGGCGGTGAATAGGTGGTCCGATCGGCGTCAACGCCAGGGGTTGGTTCGGGTTCGTCCCAGCGCGAGGAGCCACCGGTAGCACGATCGCGCAGGGCAGCTACTTCGTCATCCAGGGACTCTTCCTGGTTTTCACGTCTGAACACAAGGCCGCTCCTTTCGGAAATCGAAGACGATCCGGGCCGCAACTGGAACGCGACCGGGCCAAGAATGAGGAGCCTGCGAAGCCAGGCACGGATTGTTTGCCACGAAACCGATTGCCGATCGGTTGGCAACAACGGCAACTCAATGTTTTGCCGGTATTGACGTTCGCCGATCGATGCCGGGCTGGTTACTACCATGTTGCGGCCGCCTCTCCAGAGACACTTTAATTGCGGCTCGTGCCGAATACCATAGGCGGTTCCGGCATTCTGCGGGCATTCCTGTGTCTAGTATAGAGTGTACGTACACCTTTGTCGAGTGGCGAACTCAGGTAGGATCATCAAACACAACAGGGCACAGCCGGTTGAGCTGCACCCTGGATGGTGTAGTACGCCCGACAGGATTCGAACCTGTGACCTCTTGCTCCGGAGGCAAGCGCTCTATCCACTGAGCTACGGGCGCGTTATTCAATCGCATGCATTATACGTCAAAGCGAAAGTGAGCACATTCCATCATGCTGCAACATCTGGCAGGTCGCGCATTTGTCGCTCCGGGCGGGGTCAATATCGGAGTGGTGATGGCAGGTGACGACCGGGCGATCATGATTGATACCGGTCTGAACGATTCCGCTGCCCGGAAAGTGCTTCGAGGACTACGTGAACAGGGTCGGGAAGT
>CAZRNC010000080.1:0-9752 GCA_964601285.1 uncultured Thermomicrobiales bacterium
TCGGCGGCAAACTGCTCGGCTGTCGAAGGAATTGTCGGGATCGATTCACCGTACTTCTCCATAAACGCCGGCAGTTCGGTGGCCGGGGGAATATCCGAAGCCGCTACTGCCGTGCCTTCCAGCCGTACGACATCGTTCCCGTAGGGATCGCTATTGAAATGCAACGACACCTTCGGATTTGCCCGCAGGTTACGCAGCTTCATGGTGTTTGGCTGGCTATACATCAGAACTGATTGATCGGCTTCCTGCCAGAGAAACCAGATCGGCGTCGCCTTCGGCTGCCCACCGTTTGTCACCGTCACAAGCCAGCAAACCTGTTCGGTCTCCAGTCGATGTTTCGCCCGCTGGCCAAACCCGGAGTTCAGATCTATCACCCGAGATATCCTTTCCGGAGATTCACAACTCACTCTATCATCAGGATATAACGCAATGGCTGGCAGATTTTGACCAGCAGGTTTTCCGGTCTGCGTTCACCGGTTAGGATAGGAGCTGCATGCCGGAATGGTCCGGCCTGCAGGTACCGACCCGAGACTTGAACGGAGCACCCGCACCCATGAGCAACTCACCATCAACCGGATACATCGTCGATCACCCACTGATTCGGAACCTGGTCGAAACAGCCCAGGCCCGTATGGCTGATACTGCCGACGATGCCGAACGACTGGAAAAGCTGAAGCCTGTCTTCCAGGAACTGCTGGAAGCAGAAGGCTGGCTGCCCGAGGAATACGCCTGCACCGGAGATACCACCGGCATGGGCGGCGGCATCGCTGCCTATGCGCTCTACCGCGCCGAGGATGCCTCACTCTGTGTGTTTTCATTTGTCATCCCGCCGGACACCGTCACCCCGATCCACGATCATGGGTCCTGGGGGCTGGTTGGCATTTATCGCGGCGAACAGGCCGAAACCTACTACCGCCGCCTCGATGATGGCTCGGTTCCCGGCAAGGCGGTGCTGGAACAAATGGACACCCAGACCCTGACTAAAGGTGAGTTCTATTCGTTGCTGCCGGAGGGTCGTGACATCCACACCGTCGGCTCGACGAAAACCGGACCGTCGATGTCGATCCACCTGCTGGCGAACGACACCGGCTGTGTCGACCGGAACACCTACGATCTTGAGGCGCAGACGGTGAAATACTTCCGTTCCGGCTGGAGCAACGTGCCCTGCAACGACACGACCGATTAACGTGGCCGAAATCAGCGCATCGATCGAGTTCAATGAAAGTCCGGAGAGCGTCTGGCGGGTCTTGCTGGCACTGGAGACGTGGCCGGTCTGGTCCCCGTTGTTTCAGGAGGCTCGTTTCCATGAACCTTCGGTCGGGATAGCCGGCGGATTCTCCGCCCAGGGCATCGTCGGCAGAGTTCCGTATCGTGCCGAATTTATGGTGCCGGAGTATCAACCACTCCAGCGATTCATCTTTGAAGCGGTTACCGTCTCTGCGCCGTACGGTGTGCTTTGGCACGATGTCCAGATGGAAGATCGCCGGCTGACCTGGACCATCACCTACACCATCACCGGCGGCCCCGGCGGATTCCTCGTCGACCGGCTAATGGCCCGCCGATCCGCCGGCGAACAACTCGAACGCCAGCTCTCGTCCCTCGCCAGGGAGATCGCCCGCCGGAACCATGTAGGCTAACGTTGCCAGCAACCTCCCGGAAGTCGGTTGATGTCTGGACGAACTGGAAAGATCACCCGCATGGCACAGGCGAAGTGACTCCCGGACAATCCAGGACAGGGCGACGCATTCCCGTCGCCCTGTCCTGCCTATTCTGAGCCAAATACCTAGTACTTCGGGATGCTCGGGTCGACTTCGTCGGACCAGGCGTGGATGCCCCCGACGAGGTTCTTGAGCCGGCTGAAACCTGCCCCGCGGAGCTGTTCCAGCGCCCGGGCACTGCGCACACCGGTGCGGCAGTAGAGCACGATATCGTCAGCTGTGTTGAGCTCGTGCATCCGGGCCGGCACATCGCCAACCGGGATTAGCGTCGAATCAGGGATGAAGCCGATCTCCCGTTCGTGCGGCTCACGAACATCGACGACAACGATCTTCGTGCCAGCGGCACGGGCAGCTGCCAGCTCTCCGGCCGAGATCTCGAACTCGGAATCGAGAAGCTCGTCGGCCTCCTTGTGATCCGGACCGAAACCGCAGAACTCCATGTAGTCGATCAGCTCGGTGACGGTCGGGTTCTCGCCGCAGACCGGGCAGTGCGGGTCCTTGCGCAGCTTGAACTCGCGGAAGTTCATCGTCAACGCGTCGAACCGCAACAGGCGGCCAACCAATGGCTCACCAATGCCGAGGATCTGCTTGATCGTCTCGGTCGCCTGGAGCGTGCCGACCGCGCCCGGCAGGATGCCAAGCACGCCACCCTCGGCGCAGCTCGGGACCAGTCCAGGTGGTGGTGGCTCCGGATAGAGGCAGCGGTAGCAGGGACCCTTGGTGGCATCGAAGACCGAGATCTGCCCTTCAAAGCGGAAGATCGAGCCGTAGACGTTCGGCTTGCCGAGCATCACACAGGCATCGTTGACCAGATAGCGGGTTGGAAAGTTATCCGTACCATCGACGATGATGTCGTAGGGAGCCAGTACCTCCAGCGCATTCTCCGAGGTCAGCCGTACCTTATGCTTGACGACTTCGATGTGCGGATTGAGATCGGCCAGCTTTGCCTCGGCGGCGTCAAGCTTCTCGACACCAACATCGCTGGTGCCATAGATCACCTGGCGCTGGAGATTGGTGACATCGACGATGTCCGAATCAACAATGCCGATCTTGCCAACACCGGCGGCGGCAAGGTAGAGGCTCAGCGGTGCGCCCAGTCCACCCGCGCCGATCAGCAGCACGCTGGCGGCTTTCAGCTTTTCCTGTCCGGAAAGTGCCACCTCCGGCATGATCAGATGCCGGCTGTAGCGCATGATTTCGTCCTGGCTGAGTTGCTGGGCAGCGGCCGGCTCAGCCGTGGTGGCGCCGCCGGCAATCGACGGCACGATCGTCAGCTCGCTGCCGTCCTGGAGTTCAGTCTCCAGACCATCCAGATAGCGAATATCTTCCTCATCGAAGTAGATATTGACAAACGACCGGAGCTTGCCCTCGGCGTTGAAGAGATGCTGGCCGAGGTCCGGGTATTCGGCGGTCAGCTGGCTCAATGCCTGGCCTACCGTCTGGGCCGAAACCTGATAGGTTGCCTGCCCGCCGGCGAACTGTCGCAGCGCCGTAGGGATGGCGATGATCGATTGTTTGATGTCTGTGCTCATGTTTCCTGGTTACTCCCTTGCTTCTCTAACAGATTCGCTGTATCTCGTAAGGGCGCAATTCGTTGCGCCCTTACGAGGAATATGACCATCACGTGTCATGCCTCCTCGATCTCCACCTGCTCGTATCCGCTCCGGTCGTCAAGGAGTTGCCATGCAGTGAGGTCGACGGTCGTACCGGCGTCCACCCCGGCGATCAGGTAACTGTAAAACGGCCAGGCATGTTCGCGGTCGAACTCCGACGGACGAGCCGGCGCGTCCGGATGTGAATGATAAAAGCCCAGCAGGTCAAGTTCGGCCTCACGAGCTTGCTTTTCGGCCCGCATGTACTGCTGTGGTGTGATCAGGAATCGCTTGCGGCGTTCCTGTTCGTCCCACTGGTTCTCGATTTCGATCAGCTGCTCAACTACTCGCTTGCCGTTTTCCTGCCGACCGAGGATCACTCCGCAGCATTCATCAGGGTACGTCGCCTCGGCATGCTGGTCAATGGTCTGCCGCTGGGCAGTTGTCAGGGTTACCGGTTCAGTCATTTGGCAGTTTCCATGGGCTTTCCGCAAGGTACCGGTTTCCGCTATCCGGCAGAATGGTCACGATCTTGCCGCTATCAAGCTGGTTGGCAACGTTGCGGGCGACGACCAGCGCCGCGCCGGCCGAGATACCAACCAGAATGCCCTCGGTGGCATCCAGATGGCGGATCATCGCATAGGCACGCTCGGTCTCGACGGTGACATCCTCATCAGCAAGCTCCGGATCGTAAATCGCCGGAACGATTGCCGAATCCATGTGCTTCAGACCTTCAAGCCCATGGAGCGGAGAATCCGGCTGCATCGAGATGATCCTGATATCCGGGTTGTACTCCTTCAGCCGCCGGCCGACGCCGACAAATGTGCCACTGGTACCCAGCCCGGCGATAAAGTGAGTCACCTGGCCACCGGTCTGCTCCCAGATTTCCGGGGCGGTCGTCCGGTAATGGGCCATCCAGTTTTCGTCGTTCGAGTACTGATCCGGATAAAAATAGAGTTCCGGATTCTCCTGATAGCGCCGGCGCACTTCCATAATCGCGCCGTCGGAAGCCTCGGCCGGATCGGTCAGGATCAGTTCCGCGCCATAATCGCGCAGGATCTGCTTGCGTTCCTCGCTGGCACGGGCCGACATGCAGAGCATCACCCGGTAGCCGCGCTCCTGGCAGATCATGGCGTAGGCAATACCGGTGTTGCCGGAGGTGGCATCAATCAGGATCTTGTCTTTGGTCAATGCACCGGATCGCTCGCCAGCTTCGATCATGGCCAACGCTGCCCGGTCCTTGACCGATCCACCCGGGTTGACCCACTCCGCCTTGCCATAGACCTCAACGCCGGCATGTGGCTCCAGCGAGCGAAACCGGATCAGGGGAGTGTTACCGACAATATCGCTAATCCGGCTGCTGGCCGGTGGTGTTTGTAGACCGACGGAACTATCTAGGGACATGCGTTGTGTACTCCATGCACTGGCTCGAAATCGAGGCGAACACTGAACCGGGACGGGCCGGAAGCCGGGCTAAGCCGGACGGCTGGGCATCCTGACGGTCAGATCTCCCCGGTGGCAAACAACGTGCGATACGAAGGTAGTCCGGGGACGCCGTCAGGCGTTCAGACAGTGGAGGGTGGAAAAGGTGAAATCGGTCTCGAAGGAAAGATGGGCAACCGGAATCCGGGGCCAACGCACTTGCAGCGTGTTGCCCGGCATTGCGTCCTGATGAATTGGTGTAGTTCGCAGTGAACGGTTCATAACACCCTAACCAGGATTCCGACGCATCGTCCGATCATACCGATGAAATGCAGCATCGACAAGCAGACATACTGCTCCTACGATACTCCAAACGTCGCGAGTGCGGGGTATATTCCCCAATTGAATAATGCGGAGGATTGCCGGGATGA
The DNA here is from genome assembly GCA_964601285.1 of uncultured Thermomicrobiales bacterium. Classification (GTDB taxonomy): domain Bacteria; phylum Chloroflexota; class Chloroflexia; order Thermomicrobiales; family CFX8; genus CAYWXR01. Next base: position 5,164 of record CAZRNC010000080.1, read on the forward strand.
CACAGCAATCGATCCTTGGTGCCCTGATTGATGTTGATGGCGTGCTACATATAGATGGCGAACCGATACCGGGAACTGCTGGTGCATTGAACCGGTTGCGGACCGAAAATATTCCGTTTCGCCTGCTGACCAACACCACCGTCCGCACCCGTGCCCTGCTCGGCGAGTTGCTGCGAGGGATGGGCTGTGATGTTTCAGACGACGAGATCATCACCGCCGCCTCGGCAACGATCGAGTATGTGCGCAAAACGTACCCCGGCGAGCCCTGCTTTGCCCTGGTCAATCCGGATGTCCTGCCCGAGTTTGACGGCATCGAGCTGACCGATAGCATGGATGCCAGCGTTGTCGTCATCGGTGACGCCAGCACCCGGTTCAACTTTGAGAACCTGAACCACGCCTTTCGCCTGCTGATGAACGGCGCCAGCCTGGTTGTGATGCATCGTGACTACTACTGGCGCACCGGCGACGGCCTTTCGCTGGATGCCGGCGCGTTTATCACCGGGCTGGAACTGGCCGCCGGCAAGCAGGCCACGCTGGTCGGCAAGCCCTCGGCCGAGTTCTTCCACGTTGGCTACGAAAGCCTCGGCCTGCCCCCGGAACAGGTGGTGATGATCGGCGACTCGATCATGCACGACCTCGTCCCGGCCATGGCCCTCGGCTCCGCCGGCATTCTGCTCCGCACCGGCATCTTCATGGAAACTGATCTGCAGAAAGCCACCCCATCCGTGCTGGTCGACTCGTTCGTCGATGCGCCGGACTGGATCCTGGCGGCTCGCTGAGTGCCCTGTTTGCTGCCGGCTGCCCCAATGGCTCTTGCCTGTCATTCCACCCCTCGTTGACCGTCATCCCGAGCGAAGTCGAGGGACCTCGTGAGTCGGATCTCTCCCGGTGAAGTCAAGCTTCGACGGTCGAGGTCCCTCGACTTCGCTCGGGATGACAGAATTACTGTGTTCTCCTGATGGTGGCTCGTGGGTTGTATGATGCCCTCTGACTCGTGAACGAGAGGGATTGCTGGTGACGCTCGACCAGAGTAGCGCTCCTTACTTCGATGCCTGGCTGGCGTATCGGGATGCCGGGATTGTTTCCTACTCCACACCGGGCCACAAGCTTGGTCGGGGATTCCCCTCTGAAATGCTGGCAGCCGTTGGAGCAGATTTCTCCCGGCTGGATATTCCGCACGGTGGCGGCGTTGATGACACGCATCTCTCCGCCGGCCATCTCGATCGGGCTGAGGAACTGGCTGCCGAAGCATGGGGTGCGGACGAAACGGTCTTTCTGGTGAATGGCAGCACAGCTGGCAACCAGGCGTTCATGCTGGCGACCTGCCGGCCGGGCGATGAGGTGATCGTTGCCCGCAACCTGCACAAGTCGCTGCTGGCCGGCTTGATCCTCAGTGGAGCGAAGCCGGTCTATCTCCATCCTGCAATTGACCCCGTGCATAATCTCAGCCTTGATATTGGACTGGAAGAAGTCCACCGGGCGCTGGATGCTCACCCGCACGCGAAGGCAGTCATTTTGGTCAGTCCAGCCTACTCCGGCGTTAGCAGTGACCTGTCGGGAATCTCAACGTTATGTCGTGAGCGAAGGGTGCCCCTGCTGGTTGATGAAGCGTGGGGACCGCATTTCCCGTTTCATTCCGAACTACCGCCCTCTGCCATGCAAGCTGGCGCTTCCGGCGCGGTGACGAGCATCCACAAGCTGCTGCCGGGCCTTACTCAAGCATCGTTGCTGATGCTCAAGGGTGGCCTGGTCGACGTTGGCGCGTTCCGCTCGGTCGTCTCGATGCTCCAGACCACCAGCCCCGCCGCCTATATTCACGCATCGATCGACGCCTGTCGCCGCCAGATGGCGCTAGACGGCGAATCGCTGCTGGGCCGGATTCCGGTGGTGAAGACGATCTACGGCACCTAGATCGCCTCGCTGCCGGGTTTGACGGTGATCGGCCCCGAAGTGGTTTCCGGACGCCCTGACGCCCAACTCGACCCAACCCGGATCATGGTCGACGTCCACGGGCTCGGCCTGACCGGATTCCGGGCGGAAGAGATTCTGCGCGAACAGTACCGGGTTGGCGTCGAAATGAGCGATCTGGTGAGTGTCATTGCGATGTTGACCGTCGCCGATGATAACGAAACCGTGGATCATCTCGTTGGTGGCTTCCGGGGGCTGGTAACTCATGCCAAACCGGGAAACCACGACGGTGGTGCCGCCCTGCGCTCCAGCGGCTCGGTGATCCTTTCGTCAACGCAGGTGCTGACACCACGCGAGGCGATGCTCGGCCCGGTCGAAACGGTTCCGCTCGACCGGGCGGTTGGCCGGATCAGTGCCGAAATCATCACACCCTACCCTCCCGGCATCCCGGTAATCGCTCCCGGCGAAACCGTTTCGGCCGAGATCATCGACTACCTGCGTTCCGGCGTAGCACTCGGTATGTACATCAGTGGCCCGGCAGATGGAACACTTGCTACATTGAAAGTAGTTGCCGGGGAGGCCAGTTGAACGAGAATCCGCACGTCCGGCGGGACATTCCGCCGCCATATGACATCGTTGGCGATGTCCATGGCTGTATCGACGAGTTGCGCGAGCTGCTCGATCGTTTCGGCTATCAGGACAGTGGTGACGGTGGTGTTGTCCATCCCGATGGCCGGACACTTGTGTTTGTTGGCGATCTGGCCGACCGCGGACCGGACAACATGGTGGTCTGGAAGCTGGCTCTTGCCGGCATCGAGCGCGGCAATGTCATCATCACACCCGGCAACCACGACCGCAAATTTGCCCGCTACCTCGCCGGTCGGCAGGTAATCCTCAACCATGGCCTGGAACTGACCGCCAGCGAATATCGCAATTTGCCGGCCCGCGAGCGGCGACGGATCAGCCATGCCGTCCAACGGGTTGTGACCGATGGCCCGCCCTATGCCATCCTGGATGGCGGCAAGCTGATTGTTGCCCATGCCGGCATCGAGGAGTGGATGATCGGTCGAGTCACCGAGAAGGTGGTCGCCTTCGCCCGCTTCGGCGAGAAGACCGGCGAAGTGACCCCGGAAGGGCTGCCGGTGCGTCGCGACTGGGCAGCAGATTATCGCGGAGAACCGCTGATCGTTTACGGTCACACGCCTACTCCGGTACCGGTGTTCCGTAACAACACGATCAACATCGACCAGGGTTGCGCCTTCGGCGGTGGTCTCACCGGTCTACGCTATCCGGAGATGGAAGTCCTCACCATCCCCGCCCGCCGGGTTTACGCCCCACCCTCCATGCGCGACCGCTCCGAGGCGGCCCTTCGTCTGGTCGGCGGGTAGCCCCCCCCCGATTCGTAGGGGCGTATGGCATACGCCCGGTTTGATGCCATCGGCGTTCACAGTCGCCCCTGTCGTAGTAGCCTTAGACCAGATACTGAACTGCCCTGGAATGGATTTTCCGTTGACTTCCACACTTCCAACAACAGACAGCATCGACCTGACCGGCCAGGGCCGGGTGTTGCTGATCTCCTGCTACGAGCTGGGGCACCAGCCATTGACCCTTGCTTTCCCTCTCGCCTATCTCCAGCGTGAAGGCTACGCGCCGGTCGCCGTTGACACCTCTGTCGAAACGCTCAGCGACGATGCCATTGTCAACGCTGGATTCGTGGCCATTTCTGTGCCGATGCATACCGCCCTCCGGTTGGGAACCCAGATCGCCGAGCGGGTTCGCAAACTCAACCCGGACGCGCCGATCTGCTTCTACGGCATGTATGCCTGGCTGAACGCCGACTATCTGTTGCGCGAACACGGCGACTACCTCATCGGTGGTGAGTATGAACGCCCGCTGCTGGACCTGATCCGGTCCATCGGGGCCGGCAGTAACGCTCCGGTGAACGGTGTCAGCAACCGCAAGCACCGGGCGGTGCCGGTCATTGAGCGGATCGATTTCCCAACGCCGGACCGTTCGTCTCTGCCGGCGGTTAGTGAATATGCCCGGTTGATGATCGATGGCTGGGCGATTCCGGCCGGTTATACCGAGGCAACCCGCGGCTGCCATCACACCTGCCTGCACTGCCCGGTTGTGCCAGTCTACCGTGGACGGTTCTTCGCCATTCCCCGTTCGACTGTGTTGGAGGACATCCGACGCCAGGTTCTGGCCGGGGCCGGACACATCACGTTTGGCGATCCCGACTTTCTGAATGGACCGACCCATGCGCTGCGGATCACTCGTGCCATGCACGAAGAGTTTCCGCACGTCACGTTCGACATCACTACCCGGATCGACCACATTCTCCAGCATCGTGAAATCTTTCCGGAGCTGGCCGAGTTGGGCTGCGTCTTTGTCCTGACGGCGGTCGAGTCGGTCTCCGACCTGGTGCTTGCCCGGCTTGACAAGGGTCACACCCGCAGCGAGGTGATCGAGGCGCTGTCGGTACTCGATAACGCCGGCATTACCATGCGGCCATCCCTGCTGCCGTTTACGCCATGGACGACACTGGATGACTACATCGAGCTGCTCGAATTCTTCCAGCAATACGACCTGATCGAGAATGTCGACCAGGTCCACTTCTCGATCCGGCTGCTGGTGCCGCCAGGTTCTGCGTTGCTGGATGATCCGTCGTCGGCCGACTG
>CAZRNC010000081.1:0-9743 GCA_964601285.1 uncultured Thermomicrobiales bacterium
TTCTGATACTCCGGCACCGGTGCGCTTGACCGTGTTGCCCAGATGGTTCCGGCGACAACGATCGCCAGGAGAATCGTTGCGCCGATGATGATCTTCGAGTTAATCCGCATGCCAGGTCTTTCAGTAGTTTCGAACTGGCAGCAGATGCTGCCCTGGCAATTCAACCATGCAACGCATTGCGGTCTGCGTTAGGATGATGTCGTGACGGACGAACGGTCCGCCCTCGGGGCCAAACAGGGCCATTGTGCAGACGGTTCAGGCAAGATGACGAACATATCGCAACCCGGTGTGCCGCTCAAGGAGATTCGAGAGGGCTATATTTATGGACGCCTTTCCGAAGGTGAGCTCGATCCGAATCCCTATCGCCAGTTTCGCCACTGGTTCCAGCAGGCACTGGATGAAAAGGTAGCCTTGCCGGATGCCATGACCTTGGCAACGGTCGATGCCGAGGGCCGTCCGTCCGCCAGAATTGTCGGGCTACGAGGGTTTGATGATCGCGGGTTTGCCTTCTACACCAACTTCAACAGCCAGAAGGCGCAGGAGATTGCCGGCAATCCGCAGGTGAGCCTGGTTTTTCACTGGCCGGAGCAGGGCAAGCAGGTACGGGTCAATGGCGTTGCAACGAAGATGAGCACTGAGGAATCGGCTGATTACTTCCACACTCGCGACCGGGAGAGCCAACTTTCTGCCTGGGCTTCGATTCAGAGCCAGCCAACGGCCAACCGTCAGACATTGGAAGATCGCTTCCGCGAGGCGGATGCACGGTATTCCGGGCCGGATGAGATTCCGCTACCTGAGTTCTGGGGTGGTTTCCGCGTAGTTCCAGATTGTGTCGAGTTTTGGCAGGGCCGCGAACACCGCATGCACGACCGCTTTCGATACACCCTCCAAGCGGAGGGCTTCTGGCTTGTAGAGCGTTTGTTTCCGTAGTGCGGTCCCAGGCACTACATAGATGACCGGAATCCCTGTGGCATGGTTAGACTGAATATCCAACGATAGATGTGGCAGCAAGACGAGACATATTGTTGCTGTTTCCGTCTGACGTTTAGGGGATACCTGCCATGGCCACGAGAGCGCTCAACATTGGCTGTCTTGTCATCATTCTACTGTTGGTGGTGCCGGTTGTCGGGCTGTTTGCCTGGTTCGCAACAGGTGGGAGGACCAGCGGCGAGGCGCATTGGCCCGACTACTACGAAGTTGAGCAACTATTCGGCGACTCTGATCTGGTAGTCGTCGGTACGTTCCTGGAAGCTCATCGCATACAAGTAGAGATACCTCCATCGTCGTCCGGTGCTCCCGGGATTTACAGGCGTGACGTCATGAGAGACTACGAGGTTGTGGAAGTCCTAAGTGGGGAGTGGAGCAATCTCGAACTTCTAACTGTTTGGAACAATGCTGACCACCGGGGCCAGGAGGACCGCACCGCCATGGCCGTTGAAGGCGAAACCTACGTGCTCTTCCTCCAGCAATTCGTACGTGATGGTGAACCGGCCTGGGGACGTACGGGCGAGCCAGGAATTGCCCGGCTTGAAGGGGAGCGTTTGGTCTTTCTGGCATCCGGGCGCTATGAAGCTGCTTTGCGGGACGAGGGGCTGACGATGCCAGATGAAGGGTCCATCGCACCTTTCAGCGCAACCCTGACAGACCTCCGCGAACTAGATTCCCCAGAATAAATAGATCCACAACGGCGTTGTCGCCATCATGATGAGGTTCAGCAGTCCACCCACACGAACAAAGTCGCGGAAGGTGTAGCCGCCGATACCGTAGATCATGGTGTTGGTCTGATAGCTCATTGGCGTTGCAAAGCTGGTTGACGCAGCGAACATAATCGCGAGGACGATGGCAGAGGGTTGCACTCCGAGCGTCACTGCCGAACTGACACCGATCGGGACCATGATCACGGCAGTAGCATTGTTTGAGACAACTTCGGTCAACAGCGATGTCACGATGTAGAAGATGTACAGTACGCCGATTGCCGGCACGACTCCTGCCAGGCGGACTGCCTGGTCTGCTATCAACTGGGCACCGCCGGTGCGTTCAAGCATGATCCCAAGCGGGATCATTCCTGCCAGCAGGAAGATGACATCCCAGCGGATAGACTCATGCAGTTCATCCACTCGAAGGCACCCGGTCAGCACCATCAGCACACACCCAACGATGGCTGTCACGAGAATCGGCTGTCCAAACGCAGCAAACAGGACGACACCGGCAACGATGCCGATGGCAACTGGGATCTTCCGCGTTCGAAACGATTCAATGCTCGCCTGTTCGGTCACGATGAAACCACGGTCACGGCGGATCAAGTCGAACGATGGAGCATCGCCCTGCAAGAGCAGCGTATCGCCAAATCCGAGCCGGACATGTCCAAGGCGATCGCGGAGCAATGAGCCGTGTTTGCGGATGGCGATGACCGTGACACCAAACCGGTTCCGGAAGTTGCTGGAGGCGACGGTCGTTCCGATCAGGTCGGAGTTCGGGCCGACGATGACTTCCATGAACTCGATGTTGTCGCGTGCCTTCTCGGTAACCTCACCCTCCAGGCGTGCCTCAGCTTCGTTTGCAATACCTTCAGCATCCTTGAGCCGGAGCAGGTTCTCGGAGGATGCCCAAATGAGCAAGATATCGCCCGCCCGAAGCCGGCGGCCACCAAGCCGGTGTCGGATGCGGGTGTCGCCGCGCAGGATCTCCAATACCTGCACATCGTATTCAGTGCTAAGCCGGGTCTCGGCCAGCATCTTTCCAGCCAATGGGGAATCGGGCAAGATGATGAACTCGGTTACATATTCAGACACGCCATAGGGCACACCGGAAACATTGCCTGCCTGATGGTCTGGTAGCAAGCGTCGGCCAATCGTGATCAGGTAGATGCCACCGGTAATCGCCACGAGAACGCCGATGTGGGCGAACTGGAACATTGAGAACGGTTCATGTCCGCTCTCTTCCAGGAGCTGGCTGGCGATGATATTGGTGGATGTGCCGATCAACGTGATCACGCCGGTAAGCTGTGCCATATATGAGAGCGGAATCAACAGCTTCGATGGCGACTGTTTGGTTTCGCTTGCCAGCCGCATAACGGCCGGGATCATGATCGCGACGGCGGCGGTGTTGTTGATGAAGGGAGAGATCGGCGCCAGGACACCCTGAACTGAAAGTTGCTGACGAAGAGGGTTGTTTCCTGCGAACCGGATCATATGACGAGCGACGATGTTGATCGCCCCGCTACGCTGTACGCCACCACTCAGGATGAACACCGCCAGCACAGTGATGGTAGCGGGATTGCTGAACCCGGAGATTGCCTCTGCTGGCGTGATATCCAGCACCGGCCCGAGAACAAGAATCGTTGCCATGATGACAAAAGCGGTGAAATCGACCGGGTATTTGTCGAGCACAAAGAGAACGAATGCGGCAACGATGATACCCAGCGCAATAGCAATTTCGAGTGTCATATGTTGTCAGATGCCTCTCGATTGCGGCGCTGGTTAGGTTACCTGGACCATTCAGCAACAGACGCGCAATTTTGCCACGTGGCCAGTGTGCTACGCTCGGTTGCACCTGTTGGAACGCCTGTTGGATTGGAATTGAAGCCTGATGCTGAAGATCTTTGTTGCATCTCCGTTGGAAGCGGAACATGTCGAACGCATTGCTGCGGTTGCGCCGGACCGTGTGGCGGTCCTCTATCGTCCCGACCTTCTGCCTCCTACTCGCTATGTTGCCGATCACAATGGGGTAGATGGATTTACTCTGGATGCTGCCGGCATGGAGACCTGGACATCGTTGCTGAGCCAGGCGGATGCGCTCTGGGATTTTCCATTGTTCATGCCTGAAGGTCTCAGCCTTGTTGAGGCTGCGCCGAATCTGCGCTGGATCCAGACTTCCAGTGCGGGAGTTGGCCCACGTGCAAAGCAGCTCGGCCTTGACCAGACCGACGTCATGATCACGACCGCCAGTGGTGTCCATGCCGGTCCTCTGGCCGAGTATGCGTTCATGTCGATGTTGATCCACGTGAAAGAGCTGGCCAGAATCCGGCGAGACCAACAGGCACGGCACTGGGAACGCTACTGTTCAGACGAACTTGATGGTAAGACGCTGGCGATTATTGGTCCGGGCAGAATTGGCCGGCAGGTTGCGAAGATTGGCCGTGCGTTCGGCATGCGGACCGTTGCGCTTGCCAGCCGGGGCGGGGTTGAGCGAGCCGCTGAGCTCGGCGTGGACAAAGTGGTGACTCGAAAAGACCTCCACGAGATGTTGACTGATGCAGACGTCGTTGTCTTGAGTTGTCCGCATACACCCGAGACCGAAGGAATGATTGATGCAGCTGCGTTTGCTGCAATGCGCGACGGCGTCGTTCTGATCAACATTGCTCGAGGGCCGGTGGTTGTTGAGGACGATCTGATCGCTGCGCTGAACTCCGGCAAGGTCGGATTTGCCGCGCTCGACGTGTTCACGACCGAACCATTGCCGGTTGATAGTCCACTTTGGGCAATGGAAAACGTGTTGGTTAGCGCTCATTCCGGAAGCACGGCGTTCAGTGAGAACAGCAAGATCACCGACATTTTCTGCCACAACCTGGAGTGTTTTCTTGACGGCCGCGTTAACGACATGCGGAATGTGCTGGATAAGGCGAGGCTCTATTAGCAGCCTAGCCGGCGAACAAAACGAGGATGGTCAGCTCCTCCTCAATATCGATGAACCGGTGTGGAACACCTTTGGCGACGTAAATCGTTTGGCCCGTTATTGCCGGAGAGTCAGGGTAGCCGTCGCACGAGAACGTCGCCTTGCCGCTGATGACGTAATAGACCTCGTCCTGATCGTGTGGTTGCTGGGGATCGTTGCCGCCAGCTGGAAGCACGTAAATACCAGCGTTCAGCGCTGGCACGCGCAGGAACTCATGGTAGAGCTTTCCCGATGCCTGCCGCCGGTCGAGCAGTGTTGCCAGATCGAAGGTTTCCATGGAGCGGTTCCTCCTGCCGGGAACTGACGTACAATTCGAGCGCATTGTGCAGCCTACAACAAGGGGGTAATCGTGGTCGACTCAACGACAGCCGGGCTTGAAGTCATCCAGACTGACAAGGCCGCTGCGCCGATTGGTCCATATTCGCAGGCGATCCGGGCCAACGGATTCATTTTCGTTGCCGGGGAGAAAGGGATTGATCCCCAGACGAACCAGATGGTGGCCGGCGGAGTTGCTGCCGAGACACGCCAAACACTTGAGAACGTCAAGAATATCCTCGAGGCGGCCGGTTCTTCAATTGACAAGAGCGTGGCGACGGTCGTGTATTTGACTGATATCAACGCATTTGCCGAAATGAATGCCGTCTATGCTGAGTACTTCACGGTGAATCCTCCGGGACGCACAACGGTAGGAGTCAGCGCGTTGCCGGCCGGAGCCCAGGTTGAGATCACTGTTACGGCGCTCGAATAGTCGCAAGCGGCGTCCGGGCCGCCCATCGGCGCGACAGGTACGGCGGGACGACGATGTAACCGCGCAGATCGAAGGCCGCTATGCAGACGAAGCGCTGACGCTCGTGCGCGAGAATGGGGTCACCGTTTGCCATTGGCGGTCCAATATGACCGGTATCGCCTGGCTGGGGCATCCTGGCCGGGCGATCGAGGCACCCCATCCGCGTTCACCGATCAGTTTCGCGATTCTGGCCCACGAAGTTGGGCATCATGTGCTCGGTAGAGTGAGGCCACGTTGGCGCGAAGAACAGCTTGCCTGGCTCTTTGCGATGGACGCAATGCGGTTGCATGGCATTCCGGTCAACGATGCGGTGCAGCAGCGCTATGCAGATTCGATGCGCTATGCGCTTGCCAAGGCGCTGCGTCGCGGACTCAAGCAGGTGCCGGCAGAGTTGGAGCCGTTTCTGGCCGAAGAGGAGCGTGCCCGGCTGTTGTAAGGCACGGTTGATCGGTGGTGGGTTTCGACCTATTATAACGTTATGCTACATATCCCATAAGATTCATTCATTAGGAAGCGAGGCAATCATCAGTGGAGTCGCATGCACTCGTCGGACTATGGCGCTTGCGGGGGATGGAGCGGTTTGACCTTGACGGAGATAGTACTCCGGTCGAGGTTCATACTGGGCTGTTGCTCTATGCACCGAACGGCTGGTTATCCGAGGCGCTTGAGTTCACTGCTGCCGGCGAGCGGACTCATGTCTTCTATTCGGGCCGCTATCGGATCGAAGGGGGCTCTGTGATCCATCACCCGGAGATACACCTCAACCCGGACCTGGTAGGGCAGGACTTGCCACGCGGATATGAGATCGAGGGAGACCGGTTCACGCTCATCGCCGGGAATCCAAACGGGTCGGCACGGATTTACTGGGAGCGGGTGCTATAGGTTTGTGTCCTCGTAGGGCAAGGGCATATCGCATGCGGCTCCCGTTTTCTCTGGATGTTTCGAGGATTCACGAACGTGCACAGAGAAGACCAATACATCATCAGTCATCCTGAGCGATGCCGAAGGACCCCTTCCATGAAACTTGTCTTCACCTCGAACGATTCGTGGCTCGAGATCCTTCGACTTCGCTCAGGATGACAGATAAACTGGCAGGTATAAGCCGTAACTGCAAATAGTTGAAACGGGGCCCAATGCAATGCGCCCTTACCCCTGCGGGGGCACAGAAGGTATTCGACCCTAGCGTGCATCCTCAAGCAGGTATGAATCAATCAATTGGCGAGAGATGCTGATCGGGGAAGGGATGGGTGGCATGTTGCTCTTGTGGAACCAGCCTGCGTCACCGATCTCATGTTCGTCGATCCGGATTTCGCCGCCGGCGTAGTCTGCCAGGAAACCGATCATCAGCGAGTTTGGGAACGGCCAGGACTGGCTGCCGAAGTAACGGATGTTGTCGACCTCGATACCTACCTCTTCGTAAATCTCCCGCTTGACGGTCTCCTCCAGCGTCTCTCCCGGCTCTACAAATCCCGCGAGCGTGCTGTAGAAACCACCAGGACGATTTGCCCCACGAGCCAGCAGCACCTGGTCTCCACGCCGGACCAGGACAATCACGGCCGGGTTCAACCGCGGATAGCTTGCGATGCCGCATCGCGGGCAGATCTTGGCACGTTCGCGAGGATGATTGACCGTCGGCTCACCGCAACGTCCACAAAACTGGTGGTTGCGGTCCCAGTCGAGAATCTGGATCGCCCGTCCGGCAATCGAGAACAAGTCCTCGTTCATGCGGCCATAGAGTCCCCGAAGCCCATAGAGCGCCATGCCTTCAGGAACGACGGTTCGTGGGGCCAGTTCCATCGCGTAGCATGCCCGGCCCGCGAGGACGCCAAGGTAGTGCTTGCGGATGGCGTACATTTCGACTTTTTCAGGGTCGATCAGGCATGGCAATCCGGTGCGATCATCGTCCTCAAGCACCAACAGCCGGCTGCCTGCGAACGCGAACCACCAAACCGGTCCGTTCATTTCAGTGTTCGGGATGACTTCAGAAACAAAACTCGACAGCATGAACCGGTTCCTTCGTAGACGCCTGCAGCTACAGATAGTGCAATCGTAGTCGATTTACCGGATTGCTGCGCTCAGACCTTCATGCGCCTGGAATCGCAGTCTCTGGAGACAGTTAGTCAGTATCTGCTGTCAGAATGGTCCTTTGAACAAGCGCTGACATCGCTTCATCTTCTGGCTGGCCGCGTTCCCGGAGACCGGCAACGACACCCTCGCGGTCAGCCTCAGGCCGGTTTTGGCTCGTTTTCCATTTGCCGTTCAGTGCCCGGATCGGGATTTCAATGCCGACAATCTGATCGAGCTGGCCGGCGATAAACGCGGACGGGGCATCAGCCATCTTCCAGGGGATCGGCTCGTCTGCTTCAAAGCGCTTCGTGAGCCGGCCGACGACTCCCCGCACCCACTTCGGATCATCATGAACGACCAGCGTCCCGCGTGCATGGACGACTGCGTAATTCCAGGTGGGTACAACCTTATGTGTTTCCTGCTTCGTGGCGTACCAGTTTGGCGAGATATATGCATCGACCGATTGAAAGACCACCAGCGCTTCGGAACCAGCACTTCCCTCATGCCAGACTTCGTTGTTACGAGCGACGTGGCCTATCAGGGTGCCATGGTCCCCCTGATCCGGCAGCAACAGGAATGGAATGTGATTGGCTGTCAACCCGTCTTCCCCATACGTGATCAGCGTTCCGAGGGGATGATCAAAGACAAGCTGGTGCAAGACTTCGCGCCGAGTCTCCTCAAAATGCTCCGGGATGTACATTGAACTTCCTCCCCTGGTGGTTGCGTGCCGGGCACTCTCGATACGACTCTAGACGTAGCTCAATGATCCGGGAAGAGCCACAGATCCACTCGTTGAGCAAACCACTTGACGAACTCCTTGACACCCATCCTCGACGTCAACTACGTTGCACCGGCAACAATCAAGATTCGTAGATGGAGGAATGACGATGAAACTCGGTGTCATGATCGAGGGTCAGGAAGGGCTGACCTGGGAACGTTGGAGGCGGATTGTCGATACGGCCGACCGGCTGGAGTTCGATAGTGTCTGGCGTTCGGACCATCTGTTTTCGCTCTCCGGTCCGTCGGACCGGGATTGCATTGCGCTCTGGCCCTCGTTGCTGGACGTTGCGAACCGGAGCGACCGGCTGACGTTTGGACAGCTGGTTTCGCCGGTGTCGTTCCGCGATCCGGTACATCTGGCAATTGACTCTGTCGCGGCCGACGAACTCTCCGGCGGTCGCTACATCTTCGGGATCGGTGCCGGCTGGAACGTTGCCGAGCACGAGGCGTTTGGCTTCCCGTTGCTGGAACTCAAGGACCGGTTTGATCGTTTCGAGGAAGCCCTTGAGGTCATCACGCTGCTCTGGTCAGGCGAGAAGGTGGACTACGACGGGAAGTACTACCAGTTGAAGGGCGCGCAATCCCGGCCGGCACCAACACGCGGCACGCGGGTGCCAACGCTGATCGGCGGCGGTGGCGAACGCCGGACATTGCGGATGGTCGCGAAATACGCCGACGAGTGGAACATCACGCCAACGACCGTCGAAGACTACGAACATAAACTCGAGGTGCTGAAACGCCATTGTGACGATCTTGACCGCGATCCGGACACGATCACCAGATCGGTGATGCTGGGACACCTGATCGGGCGCGACGAAGAGGAGCTGCGCCGCCGGGCGAGTGTGTTCACGACCATCTTCGGGGCGATGGCCGACCTCGAACCGGACGAAATCATCAACCGTTACCGTGAGCGCGGCATGCTGGTCGGTTCGCCGGCTGAGATCGTTGAGCAGATTCATGCGCGCAAGGCACAGGGAGTCGAGCGGATCATGCTCCAGACGCACGATCAGACAGATATGGAAGCGCTGGAGCTGTTCGCTTCCGACGTGATGCCGCACATCGGCTAGAGGAGAACTCGTGAATATCTACGTTTCGGTGGACATCGAAGGTGTTACCGGGGTCGTCCATGCTGACATGATGGGCGCGACCGGTCGCGAATACGACCGCGGCCGCCGTCTGATGACTGCCGATGCCAACGCAGCCATCGAAGGACTGGCCGGAGCTGGCGCTGATTACATCCTGGTCTGCGATGGTCACGGTCCGATGCGGAACCTCTTCTTTGAAGACATGCATCCGGCAAGTCATCTGCTGACCGGCAGCGGTGATGCCAAGAACTGGTGCCAACTCGAAGCAGCCGACAGTCGCTCCTTTGATGCAGCAGTGCTGGTTGGCTATCACGCAATGGCCAAGACCTACAATGCGATCCATCCGCATA
>CAZRNC010000082.1:0-9713 GCA_964601285.1 uncultured Thermomicrobiales bacterium
CAACACAATCCGTGACGAGATCTCTCCACTCCGCTTCGCTCCGGTCGAGATGACAGATTGAGCGCGTAGCCCCCTTCCTGTAGGCTGCGCGCTTCGATGCCCCTGCAAGAAATCCGCTCTACCTTCCCCCTAACGAAACTGATAGCACCCCTTCAACCCTGTTCCCAAAAAAGTGTAAGAAACCTGTTCCTCGCCGGTCTTAACCACAGACGCGGATGTTCGGCAGGTCGTGGAAAGGAGAGCAGAGTCGCTCGCAGCGCCGGCAATGGGGCCGGCGGGATCATCATCAGCCGAGAGGAGACACAGATGCGCACGTTACGAATCCGAACGATCATCGCTCTCACCGTTGCCGTTCTGATCGGCAGCCAGGCAATCGGCATCGCAACTGCGGCCGGCGGCACGTTCATCGTCGGCCCGGACCGTGACGACTTCTCCGCAGCGACGTCGCTGGCTGTGCTGGAACTACCCGGCGGCGGTTCAGTCGATTTCGTCGCCATACCTGGTGAACGGGATGAACTGGCCGGCGTGTTGGTACTCCAGTCAATCCCTCCAGGAAAGGCCGGAATCGGCGCAGTCGAAACGCTGCGCGACGCCAACCCGGCCGAACTCTTCGTGGCGCTGGCAGACCGCGAAGACAAGCTACCGGTCGAGATGGTTGCACTCTACGGAATGCCAGATAGCCAGCAGGGTTGGGCACTCGACAAACTCGCCTCAAATCCTGATAGTGACAACTACCTGCCGCCATGCCCGGCCTGGGGTGTAAACGACTGGAACGCTGCGCTGGCCTACGGCCAGAACCATTACAACAATAGCTTCGTGAGCACATGGGACGGGCCGAACCTGAAGCCGGAGCACTGGCACAAGGCAACAACCGCCCCGGCAACCGGCATCATCTATCGTGATCTCTTCGGCCAGGCGAACAACGTCACCGGGTTCTCGGCGGCCGTCGTGCTCTGCCACACCGATTCATTCACCTATGTTGGCGGTGTTTACGCCGGCAACTTCATCAACATCAAATATCGAGGTGCAGCCGTCAACAATACCTGGTTCAGCTATGAGGCCGGCCAACTGGATGAGATCGGGAAGGTCGTTTCGGCGCAGTTCCATCCATCGAATGCACTGATGCCGAGCGCATCGCTCTACGACTTCCGGTTGGAGATTCTCAGCGCCGAGCTGACTGACATCTTCCACATCGGTGCAACCTGGCAGACGCCGTTTGGCTACCAGCAGAACCACTAAATGATTACTCCGGTTCCCCTGAGACCGGGAATGCCCTCCACCCGGTTTCAGACCCTTTTCCCGCCGCTGCTCCGGCCCCACGCCGGGGCAGTGGCCCTCTCGATGGCGGACAATGTGCTCAGGGTTCTCTTTGCATTTTTGCTTGATAATCAACCAGAACGGTAGGGAATGCGTGGTACCATCCGAAAATGACGGGAGCGCACCAACAACGATGGCAACAAGGTCAGCAGCCCGCCTCCAGCTCCTCATTGGAACGGTCCGGTAGCGCAGTGAATGCCAGACTGGCAACCCGGGAACTTGACAAACTCAGTGACCGTCAGCTCGTCGAGCGTGCCCAGGTGGGTGAGCGCGATGCCTTCGCCGCGCTTTACGACCGCTACTTCGAACCCATCTACGACTTCCTCACCCGGATGATGCGCAACCGCGCCGAAGCCGAAGACACCACCCAGGACACCTTCATTCGCGCCATGAACTCACTCGGCAAGCTGGACAACCCTGACAGGTTCAAAAGCTGGCTCTTCACCATTGCCCGCAATACGGCTCTCAACCGGCTGGAACGCTCCTCCCGGAGCCAGCCAATGCCCGTCGTGGGCACCGACAGTGGCGAAACGATGGAACTCTATATCGTGGATAGCGACCTGCTGGGCAATCCACAGGATGCGGTCCAGGCCGAGGCCGTCGCATCGCTGGTCTGGGAGGCCGCATCCGGGTTGAACCCGAAGCAGTACTCACTGCTCGATCTCCATATCCGCCAGGGATTGGACAGCGGCGATATCGCCGGTGTCCTCAACGTCAGTCGCAACAACGCCTACGTCATGCTCAATCGCATGAAGGCGGCGCTCGCTGAGACGGTCACGGCCTACATTATGATGATCGAAGGACGGAACTCCTGCGCGGATCTGGATGCCGCGCTGAACCGGGCATCAATCAAACGCTTCTCTCCGGCAGCCAGAAAAGTCGTTACACGGCATATCAGCGGCTGTCTGGACTGCCAGGATCGCCAGGCGGAGCTGGTGTCACCAGTTGCCATTCTCGGCGCTCTGGTACCAGTGCCGGCTGCTCCGGGCGCAATGGAGAGTATTCGGGAGAGTGTTCTGAGTCAGTGGCCGGCTGCCGGCGCGCCGGCGTCGAGCCAGACTGCGGATGGCACCAATGTCGCTATGCTGGCCAGCATCGCGTCTATCGCTGGCGGCATCATCATCCTGCTCCTGGTTCTGCTCAACTCACCTGGAGAGGCGGCGAATGGCAATCAGGAAGGCGCAGGAACCGGGTTCCAACTCGTCTTCCAAAACGATGCCGGTAATGCTCTCCCCGGGATCGGAGTCCAGATCTATGCCCAGGACGACAGAGGCAGGGTCTTTTCCGGCACTACCAACCGCAACGGTGCAGTCACCTGGTCCGGAGCGACTGCCGGGACCTACGATGTCGTTATCGGCAGGGTTCCGGAAGAAATCGGGATTCCTGATTCAGAGCGGGTCTACAGCATCACGATAACCCCGGGAGAACACCTCGTCCTGACCGCCACGCTCCAAACCCGTTAACCGCGGCCGCGGGAGTACCAGAAACCAGCCCCGCCACCGGCGATCATCAGCGCGGCAAGCCCGCCAGCCAACGGGCGCATCCAGTCCGATTCCTCGGCAGGTGATACTTCGATTTGTTCCCGGCTTTCGTTCCACTGCAGGCCAATCCCTTGCAGGTCCGGTGTAACGGTGGGTTCGCCGGCGGCCTCTGTTGGGGTCGGGGTTACTTCGCCGCTAACCGTAACCGTACCTACCGGCGGACGAACAATGCTGCGTGGCGTCGACGTTGGAGCAGGGGTCGCCGATGGTGCTGCGGTTGCAGTTCCGGTCGGTGTCGATTCCGGCGTTGGAGAGGCATCCGGCGCGCTGGTAACCGTCGGCGTTGCCGGAAGTGATGTTGAAGTTGGCGACGGCTCCAACGTTGCCGTGCTGGTCGGCTCCGGAGTCGGCGTCTCGGTCGACGGTGGTGTTTCTGTTGGTGGAACAGCCAGGCGAATGGTCAGGCTGGCGTTGGTCGAGGTGCCAGTGATCGTAATGACATCATCGGAGGTATCAATACCCTGACAGCTGGCCATCGCCACCAGGCCGTTGATGCCGTAGGTTCCTGGAGGCTGAGCCTGTGGAATCTCGAGAATAATGTTGCCAGTGAAAGTGCGCAGGATCGTTCCGGATGGCAGTGGATCAAATGCAAACTGACTGCTATCCGGCTCAAAACTTACCCGGATCAAACCTTGATCCTGGGCTTCCAGCTGTACTGATGCATCGAATATCCGACGGACAACGATCGACGCTTCATACGGCACAACGACGCGTTCCCCTGGTGCCGCATTGATCGTGTCTTCTCCGATGATGCTGATGCCCGGCTCGCAAACCGGAGGAATCGGGATCGGCGTAGGCGGAGGAGGTGGTGTCGGCTCAGGTTCGGGAACATCAATCACGATCGTCATCTGATTGCTGCGAACTGTCGATGAGTAGGTAACGCCCTGGTTTGTCGCAGAACAGGTCGCAATCGCTCCAACACCGCTTACCTGATAGGTGCCCGGCGCGGCCGACTCCGGCACTGTAACGACAATCCGCCCAAAGACCGGAACCGCCTGGGGAATTCCCTGATCAAGTCCACCAACCGTAGTCACCGATGGCTGAATGGCGACAATCAGGCCGCCGATCGATTGGGTGGCAACCTCGACTTCAATATCACTGAATCCGGAAGATGACACCAGAGCCGAGTAGGGAAAGCTGTAGCTCTCACCGGGTTGCAGTGATGCGCGGCTCCCTCCCGGCAACGAAAACTCGACAGTGCAGGCCATCTGGGCTGAAACATCTACCGGGCGGACGCTGAACATCACGACCAGCGCCGCTGAAGCTATCAGTAACGCAATGCCAACGAATGCTGCCCGCCGGAAAACGGTCAATCCTGGCTCCTTCAACAGTTCGAAACGCTGCACCAGTCAAACATCGTCTACCGGTAAGACCGGCTACAGGTGCAATCCTTACAGATTTTGCGCGTCGTTCCTGAGGAATTCCCCAGAGTTTCCGGTTTTTCAGGACAATTCGTAGAGTCGATCGCCAAACCGGTCCGAGAAAACGACCTCTTCGAGCGGTTTGCGTGGTGCCCGGCGCCAGCGACCGGTCGGATAGCCCAGCGGAATCAACGCAGCAGTATGTACATCTTCCGGGATGTTGAGCAGTTTCTTGACTTCGGCATCACGTCCACGGTGAATCGTTGTCAGCGTGCTACCGATACCAAATGCTCGCGCAGCAAGCATCAGATTCTGGACGGACGGGTAGATCGAAGACCCAAGTGTGAAAGACTCGTTGCCACGGATGCAGCACATAATCAATACCGGTGCCTCGTGCATATGCTCCGCCAGGTGCACTGCCGAGTTTCGCACCCTCCCTGCCTGCTGTCGCTGGTCCTCGGTCAGATCGGGAGATGGTTGCTGCGAAGCGAAATAGGCCATCCCGGCTTCGGCATACAGCTCCTGGACGCCCTTTTTGATTGCAGGATCGCGGAGGACAATGAACGACCAGGACTGCTGGTTGCTGCCGCTCGGGCCACGAACGGCTGCTTCCAGAATCTCCCGGATCACCTCATCCGGAATCGGGTCGGTCTTCAGGCGACGCATCGACCGGGTGGTGTGAATCGCCTCCAGCACATCCATCGGTTCACGCTGTTCAGACATCAGATCGTTGCCTCCTCAAGTATTGTCAGCGACAGGTTGCCGGTATCAAGCCGGGCGTTCACCCCTAGCGGCAGGGTCGCCAGGTGGGTTCCATGGCCGCACGGCAATCCGGCCATCACCGGCACGCCGAGATCAGACAGGTGCTGCTGGAATACCTCCTCCGAGGTAAACGTGCCATACGGATAGGACGGTTTGTACGGTGCCGAGCCGCACTGCATATGCTCTCCGACGATAACACCGGCAACATCGTCAAACATGCCGGCCATCAGCAGTTGGGTGAGATAGCCATCCAGCCGGTAGGGTTGTTCATTGACATCTTCGAAGAACACGATGCACCCGCTCCAGTCCGGCTGAAACGCCGTCCCGCAGGATTGCGCCAGCAGAGTCAGACAGCCGCCGCGCAGTGGTCCTTCAGCCACTCCATCGGCAATCACCCAGGTGAACGGATCATCCGGATCCTTCTCGACGTCGCCAAGCGGTCCTTCCCCGGTGAGCGCCCGCAGAAAATGCTTCTCGGTGTACCGTGAGGGTCGCCGGCCAATCAACGATGAACCAGACGCACCGTAGAATGTCACCATATCAGCCTGGGTTTCCAGCGCAAGATGGATGGCAGTGGTATCGGAATAGCCGCTGAAAAACTTCGGATTCTCCCGGATCACGTCGAAATCCAGGTAGGGAACCATCCGCCAACCGCCGGTTCCTCCACGCATCGTGAGGATGGCATCGACCTCGGGATCTGCGAACGCGGCAGTCAGATCATCTGCCCGATCCTCATCACTTCCGGCAAGATAGGCATACTTATCATTGGAATGGGGAAAGAACTTCAGCCGAAACCCCTGTGTATCTGCCCAGTGCCGCAACCGTTCCAGATCGCTGCCATAGGTTGTCGGGCTGGATGGTGAGACAATGCCGATGGTGGCGCCCGGGGAGATACGAGCCGGTTTGGATGGCATTGGTGAAGTTCCTTTCCACATTGAAGGCGGCCGCCATGACCTGCTAATCTGGTCAGAATAGCCGGTGAACAGCAGAAGAGCAAAGGAAACAACGACAATGTGCCACGGAAACGGTGATGCCCGCCCGAACGGCGATTACAGCAAAATACGTGAGACGAACATCGTCGTCGCATCTGGCATCGTCGAGATGCCAGTCTTCATGGCCGAGCCAGAAGGCGAAAGCCGTGGCCAGATCATTGTCATCTCCGACATCTGGGGAGCAAACGATTTCTATCACGATCTCACCCGGCGGCTGGCAACAGCAGGGTTCACGGCCTACCTGCCGGACATGTTTGTGCGTCAGGGTCCGTTGACCGAACAAACTCACGAAGCTGCCCGCGCCCGTGGCGGGTTACTGGATTATCCCCAGGCAATGGCAGACATCGGCAGCATCGTCGATCATCAGGGCGAGGATCGCGGCAAATTCGCCGTACTTGGTTTTTGCATGGGTGGCACGCTGGTCATGCACCTCGCAGCCAAGGACCCTCGGCTGCAATGCGGCGTCATCTACTACGGATTTCCGGCCAATCGTGCGATTACCGCACTGCGGCCGAGCGAGCCTCTCCGGGAAACCAGCCTGGTCGCAGCACCGCTACTCGGCTTCTGGGGCGATCAGGACCAAGGCGTCGGCATGTTCAATGTTGAACAATATGACCGCCAGCTCTCCACCGCCAACAAGGAACATGATTTCACGATCTATCCTGGCGTGCCGCACGCCTTCATGACGTTCGACCCGAACGGCAACCACTACAAGGAGAGCGCCGAAAGCTGGAACCGGACCCTCGCCTGGTTCAACGAACGGCTGGGGTAGCGTTCCTGGTATTCAAAAGTTCAATGACGGCTGGTTGAGTACGGACATTCCGGGCTCGACCGGCCGTCAATGTCTTACGCCACCTTCGACGACCGGAACAGAAAGTAGCCCATCGTTCCGAACAGGCCAACAAGAACCGCCGGGACAAACATCGGCGAGATCCCATCGCTGTGGCCAAGTGCTGTGCGCAGCACTACCCACTGGATAGCGGCGAACAGCAACGTTATTTCAGCGTTGATCCAGAACAGCATTGAGCGGGAGAGACGGTAGAGCTCTCCTGCGTTCTCCGTTGTGATGACCCAAGGATAGTTGAACACGTGGGGGAACCGGGAAAGGAAGCTTATCCCGCCCCACATCAACCCGCTGATAACCGGTAACATCCAGATTGTCCACCTGCCGGTCCAGCGATCGACCTCACCGGAAATCCCGAAGTGGCCCGGAACTCGCTCTGGCAGGTCGGCCCAGACGGCCAACGGCATTGCTACCTGGGCGATGAGAAAAAGCAGCCCGAGAACATTTACCACCCAGTCGATTGGTGTCCAGGGGATGTCAAGAACTGGTCGGGTTTCCTGTCTTCGTGCCATAGTGAAAAGTATAGATTAGAACTTATTGCAGATTGTCAGCACCGGAGTTGGTTTCAATTCGTAAGGGCGCATTGCGATGCGTCCGCCGCCGGACACCACCGATGTACCTAAGGAACACCGGCGCATTAACCGTCATCCCGAGCGAAGTCGAGGGACCTCAAGCCACGGATCTTCCCAGGTGACGTCGAGATCCGAGGCTTGAGGTCCTTCGACAAGCTCAGAATGACAGATGAAATGGTCTGATTTTGTCTGAACATCGAGGCGTGAAACCGGGCGTATGCAAGATGCCCCGACGTGTGTTCACTTCTTGCGAAGACTACTCCAGGAGAAAGGGAAACCCGCCCACTACGGCAAGCGGCCCGAGGCGAAGAGGTCGCGCATTTCGAGGATGTTCTCGACGTATTCGACCGTCTCGCCATAGAGGCCACGGGTCTGGACGCTATAAAGTCCCTGGTAGTAACTGGCCAGCGCGAAGTAGTCATCTTCGGTAATCGAGTAGAGATAGGCGTAGAACGCAACGCCGGTCTCAATGTTGTCCCAGGCGCTGTTCGTCGCGTCAATCTCACGGCCAACGAGCGCCGGTCCGGCCCAATCCGCAGTTGCCGGCATCAGTTGCATCACTCCAAGCGCGCCGGCACTGGAGACAACATCATGGCGCCAACCACTCTCGCGCCAGGCGAGCGCCATCATCAGATAGGCATCCTCGCCGTGGATGAGCGAGGCGTCGTAGATCATCTGGCGAATCTCGTCGCGGCTCACTGCCGGCCCGGGCGCGGACACTGCCGGCGGTGGAGCAACCACTTCGACAACAACCGGGGCCGCTCCAGGGATCACCAGCACCTGTCCGACCTGAATCAGATCCGGGTTAGCAATGCCATTTGCCGACACCAGACTCTCCAGCGATACGCCAAACCGCGAGGCGATGCCGGATAACGTATCGCCACCCTGAACGGTGTAGCTCGGGCTGCCGTCGCCTGTTCCGGATGATGGTTCAGGATCCGGTTGGGCGGCTGCTGGTGGCTGTTCGATTGCTACCGGGGGCGGGGCTTCGCCGGAAATTGTCAATTGCTGGCCAATCACGATCAGGTCGGGATTGGCGATGCCGTTCAAGCTGACCAGAGCATCTACAGATGTGCCATATTCCGCAGCGATTCCCGAAAGCGTATCGCCAGACTGGACAACATAGACCATCTGACCGGCAACCGGTCGTAGCGCCGGCACCAGGACAACCGCTGCGATTAGCACCGCAAGTACCCAGCTGCGTGCTCCGCCGGCAGTAGATTGAGTTCCCAAGATAATTCCCTCTCCTCGTACCATACGAGTGTACGTACATAGAGTACATACACCACCCGGTGCGATTCAAGGTTTGTCTCAGTGTCAAAGTGACACGGTGTCACACAACGTCTTCCTGTGCGATCGTCGCCAGCAACGGCAGGTGGTCCGAGCCGGCGTTGGGACCAACCCAGGATTCGAGGGCTTTCAAGCCAGGGGTGTGCCAGATGTAGTCGATCCGGGTGAACGCCGGGAGTGGCATCCAGTGCATCCGGTGGTTGACACTTCGCATCTTGCCGGGCCGTACCGGAAATGTCGAACCGCGGCCACGGCCAGACGTGACAAATGCATCAATCAGGCCGGAACTGCGAATTCGCTCGTACATCGGGTTCCGCATCGTCATGTTGAAATCGCCCATAACAACCGCCGGCGTGCCGTCCAGGGCCAGCCGGATGATGCCGTCGATCTGCCCGCTGGTCTCGGGATCAGCCACCACCCCTCGCAGTTGGGGTCGTGGTGGCAGCGGATGGGCAACGATCACGGTCATCGACTCCGTCGGGGTTTCCAACCTGGCAAGCAGGTCAACTCTGTCTGGACGGAGATAGGGCAGGTCATGCTCCAGCAACGGATAGCGGCTGAGCAGGCCGCGCCCCTCAAATCCGGTGCCATGTAGCACCTTCCAAGGGTATTCGGCTTCCAGCCCGCGTTCAATCGCGGCCGCCTGCTGGGCATCCAGTTCCTGCAAACCGACGATCTCGGTTCCGTGAACTTTCAGCCAGCTGACCAGCCGCTCGGGGCTAACCAGACCGTTACCAACATTGAGCGTCATATAGGTGATCATAAATGCTGTGCCTCGTTCTTACCGGCCGGCGCAACAGGCACGCCGTCCGGGTTCTGCTCGGACTTGATCCACGATTTCAAGATACGGTGCAAGTGTTCAACGCCAACAATCGGTTCGTCCTGGTCCAGCGGCAGAGTGGAAGGATAGAGCAAGAATGGCTCGGTTTGCGGTCCGCCTAGTCCGCCATGGTTTCCAACCAGCTCCTCGAACGCCGGAACCTCGCCCGTCGCGGGATCAATCCTGCTAATGACCAGGATATCCGGTGCATTGG
>CAZRNC010000083.1:0-2976 GCA_964601285.1 uncultured Thermomicrobiales bacterium
TCTCTTCGCGATGGTTATCGGGGTCTCCTGAATATGCAATGGCGACCCGTGGGAGATAGTTGCTGCGCAGGGCATCAAGCATCGCTTTGGTGTCGGCAGCGTCCGGTTTGCCGAGGATTGCAACTTCAGCAGCCGGGCCGACCGCCTGGTCGATAGCCGCCATCAAGCGGGAAAAGCCCTGGGGCTGGTCGGCAGCAGGTTTGGCATAGCCTTCCAGGACGGCCACAGCCACGTTCCGCAAGTCTTCGCGACCGGTGAGGGCAGCCAGTTCGAGCAGGCTCTGGCAGATGACGCTGTTGCCGGATGGTGTTGCCGAGTCGTAGGCATCCCGCGGACGGGAGACCAGCTCCTCGGCTGATTCGGCAGTGTCGTAGAACGCGATCGTGCCCGGATCAAAGAACTCCGCCAGAGCGCCCTGAGCAAGCTCCACAGCCCAGTCGATCCAC
Source organism: uncultured Thermomicrobiales bacterium (assembly GCA_964601285.1). GTDB lineage: Bacteria > Chloroflexota > Chloroflexia > Thermomicrobiales > CFX8 > CAYWXR01. Next base: position 447 of record CAZRNC010000083.1, read on the forward strand.
TCCGGGTTGAACGTCGCCCGGTAGAGGGCAAGGATTCCCTCAAGCAGGAACGCGTAGTCTTCAAGGAACCCGGTAATCCGTGCCTGGCCATCCTTGTAACTGTGACGCAAGCGTCCGTCGGCAAAGAGGTTCTCCCGGATGAATCGGGCGTTCGTCTCGGCGATTTGCAGGTAGTCGGAATCATCGAACACCCAGGCCGCGGTTGCGAAGGCTCGCAGCATCAGGCCGTTCCAGGATGTGAGCACCTTGTCGTCCCGGCCGGGGATTGTTCGTTCCTGCCGGGCGGTATAGAGCTTCTCGCGCGACGCTGCAAACTCATCGGTTCGCCAGCGCATGCGGTCGTTCTGACTGACGATCTGGAAGATGTTGGCACCCTCGAAGTTGCCGGTTGACGTCACTGCGAACAGGTCAATCACTCCGGTAGCATCGTTCCCAAGAACTGCGGTGATCTCGTCCGGCGTCCAGACGTAGAACTTGCCTTCCTCACCGTCGGTGTCTGCATCTTGCGCGGAATAGAATCCGCCCTCTGGTGAGGTCATCTCGCGAGTCACGTAGGCGAACGTCTCTTCGGCGATCGTCTGGTAGAACTGCTCGCCGGTGACCTGCCAGGCGAGGGTGTAGACCAGCGCAAGCTGGGCATTGTCGTAGAGCATCTTCTCGAAGTGCGGCACCAGCCAGATGGCATCGACGGTATAGCGATGGAATCCGCCACCGACCTGGTCGTAGAGTCCGCCACGTGCCATCCGGTCCAATGTGTGTTCGGCCATTTCCAGCGTGGAAGCCGAACCGGCGCGGGCATAGGAACGCAAGAGCAACTCAATGGACATCGGTGGCGGGAACTTCGGCGCTCCGCCAAACCCGCCATTGGCTTTGTCGTACTGCTTCTCAAGGTTGGCTACGGCCTGCTCGATCAGCGCCGGCTCAAGTGGTGTTGGCGGCAGTTGTGCTTCAAAGTGGCTTTGCAGGTGTCCTGCCAGCTGGCCGGCTGAGGATTCGACCGCATCACGCCGGTCCCGATACGCCTGGGAGACGCCTTGCAGTACTCTCGGGAATCCGGGCATGTTGCCCCGGTCGCTTGGTGGATAGTAGGTTCCGCCGTAGAAGGGTTTGCCCTCGGGTGTCAGGAAGACAGTCATTGGCCAGCCGCCCTGGCCGGTCAGCATCTGGACCGACATCATGTAGATGGCGTCGATGTCTGGCCGCTCTTCGCGGTCGACCTTGATGTTGATGAAGTTCTCGTTCATGATCTGGGCGATTGAAGGGTCTTCGAAGCTCTCGTGGGCCATGACGTGGCACCAGTGGCAGGCGGAGTAGCCAACCGAAAGCAGGATCGGTTTCTCCTGCTCGCGGGCCGCGGTGAGGGCTTCCTCTCCCCACGGATACCAGTGGACCGGATTGTCTTTATGCTGCAACAGATAGGGGCTGGTCTCTCCGGAAAGCCGGTTGGTCACAAAAATCCACTCCCGTTGAATCGACAAGTTGCTGTATCAAGCATACGCCGCGATCCAACGGGAGTGGATAGAGGTCTATTCCGTGACCTGCCCGCAGGAGACAGATCTGATCGGTGGCAGGCCGTCGGCAATGGTGGTCCAGTGGTCGCCGGCGTCACGTGTCGCGAAGACCTGCCCATCGCTGGTTCCGAAGTAAACACCGCCGGGCATGAGCCGATCGGTTGCCATACCCTCACGATAGAGCGTCATGTTCTCAACCTCGGGCAGCCCGTTGGTCAGCCGTTCCCAGTTGCCCATGCCACCGCTCATCCGGTAGACCTCGAGCTGGCCGGTCATCCGGACGCCGTGAGGTTCTTCCCAGTCATGCTGCGGCACTACGAAGACGCTGCCATCCATCGTCACGCCAATGACGAACCCGAAACGGCTCGGCAAACCTTCGCTGATGTCGATCCACTCACCGCCGTTGTCATAGGTCTTGTAGACGCCGTCATGGTTCTGCTGGTAGACGAGTCCGTTTGATGGATGTCGCACCGCCTTGTGGACGCAGTTGTGGATGTCTCGGTGCGTGAGTTCGGTCCCAAACTCTTCACTGAACATGTCGACGAATGAGTTCAACCCACCGTTTCGGCTCTGCCAACTGACGCCGGCATCCTCGGTGACGAACCAGCCAACGGAAGAAATACCGACCGCAAGCGCTTCCGGGTTAGCGGGATCATTGACGATGGTATGCAGGCAGAGTCCACCGCCTCCCCCTTGCCATTCGCTGCGGGTGGGGTGATTGGAGAGTGCTGTGACTTCCTGCCAGGTATCGCCACGATCTTTCGAGCGGTAGAGTGCCGCCGGTGCGACGCCGGCGAAAACGGCGCCTTCATCGGCTGCCACGGCTGGCTCAACATGCCAGATCACCTCGGCATTGAACGGACCGCCAGCCATTGACCAGGTGTGGCCCCGGTCGTCAGATCGATAGACTGCCGCCTTGCCGTCGCCATTGGCGGCTGCGTACATCGTCTGCCCGTCACGCTGGTCGAGGATGGCGTGGCTGACGTCGAGACCGCCCAGATAGGGACCGCGAGCTGCCC
>CAZRNC010000083.1:2986-9465 GCA_964601285.1 uncultured Thermomicrobiales bacterium
TGCCCACTCCTGGCGGCTGCCGTCGCCTTCCAGAATGTAGAGGCCGTTCCTGGTTCCTATCGAAAGCACGATGGTGCCAGGCTGATGCATGACCACGTTGTCACTCCTTGCCGCAAAGAACGTATGTTCGCTGTACGTACACATTTCATCATGAAAGTTGTCCTGTGTCAACTGGTCAACCTGAATCGGCGGTTACAATCTCGGAAGTGAGATAGAACACACCCGAAGGATTAGCTGCATGCACAGTGGAGAAGCCCCGAAAGTCAGGATCACCTTCGCCATAGGGGATGAGCGGTACGAGAGTGAACTGAAAGAGTTCGAGATCGTCCACGACGGGATTCATCATGCGATTCCCGAAGAGATCCGGCGGGGTCAACGGCTGGTGTTGCGCGGACCGGCCGGGGAAGAGGTCTACCCGGACATGTTCGCCGGCGAGGTGGTCCGCGGCTACGGCGACGGGTTGCAGGTGACGCTGACCGGCGAACTTGACCCGATCGGCAGTTCGCCCGGACCCTGGCGCAACATCGGGTTCGACCATCTGGCAATCACCGTCGCAGATCGTAACGCTGCGCACGACTTCTTCAGCAACGTGATGCAGATGCAGACGATGCGACACGACGAACACATCACGGTACTGAGCACTGGGCACACCGCGCTGTTCCTGTTTGATACTGGCGATGACATCCCGATGTCTGATGGATTGCCGTCGCGCTGGCATCACATGGGCTTCGTCGTCGACAACCTTGACCATGCATTCCATCATCTGAGCCAGCACGCAGCGCTGGTTTCTGATTTCACGCTGCTGGAGCGTCAGGAACGGTGGTCACTCTACGGTCACTACCGGAACGGTGAGACGGACTTCATGATCCAGTTCTCGGAGATTCGTGAGGGCTGGCGTGGCTTGCACGAGCCGGAGCAGATTACCGAGTTCCTGTACGACTACAGTGGCCAGCGTTACGGCAAGCGGCTCGAAGAGTAGACCGCTGGAAGGGGACCGTGGTGAAAGCGCTCCAGATGACCGATTCGATTCCGCGATACCTGATGACCAAGGGGACATCACGGGCGCGGCGGCATGTCTACTGGGGCCGGGGAGCCTGTTTCCGGGCAGCAGAGGTCTCCCGTCCCGCGTTCCCGAACGAAGAATGGGTGCGGGTACAGACGCGTTACGGCGGCATTTGCGGAAGCGACATCGGAACAATCACGCTCAAAACCTCGACGACAACGACCGTTGTGACTTCGTTTCCATTTACTTTGGGACACGAAAACGCCGGTGTCATCAGTGCGGTTGGTGATGATGTCGAGGGGTTCAGTCCCGGTCAACGGGTGGTCGTCAATCCGCTCCTCTCTTGCGTGGTGCGTGGTTTCACTGATGTGTGCGACATGTGCGCCCAGGGCGATCCGCAGCTCTGCCTGAGGATGGATCAAGGGGTCATTTCGCCGGGTATCCTGACCGGATTCTGCCGTGATACCGGTGGATCGTGGAGCAGTGAGTTTGTCGCTCACAAGTCGCAACTGATCCCGATTCCCGACACAATGTCCAACCGCACCGCAGTCATGGCAGAGCCGTTTGCCGTCTCCGTGCATCCGGTCATTCGCGACCTGCCGGGTGATGACGATACGGTGCTGATTATCGGTGGTGGAGTTATCGGGCTTTGCACGATTGCCGCTATCCGGGCACTTGGAAGCAAGGCACGGATCATCGCCATCGCCCGCCATCCGTTCCAGGCGGAACAGGCGGAGATCCTCGGTGCCGATGTAATCCTGGGGCGAATGAAGCCGGCCGATCTCGAACGCCGGCTGGTAGATGAGCTTGGCGCCAGAACTCTCAAACCAGTGCTTGGTCAGAACGTTGTGATCGGCGGCGCGGACTACGTTTATGACTGTGCCGGCACATCATCAAGCCTGTCCGACTCACTGCGTTTCGCCGGCCCTGGCGGGAAGGTTGTCCTGCTTGGACTTGCCAGCATGCCGAGAGGGATCGATTGGACCCCGGTCTGGATGAACGAACTCCAGATCAAGGGAACAATCTGCTACGGCATCGAGTCGTTCCGTGGGGAGCGTATCTCCAGCATGGAAGTTGCCATGCAGTTGTTAGCCGAAGGATCCGTCGATCTCGAGCCGTTGGTGACGCACCGGTTTGCGCTGGACGACTATGCAGAAGCCCTGACCACCGTCACTGCCAAAGGCTCCTCCGGCGTGATCAAAGCCGTCTTCGAGTTTCACCCGACGGTGTGACGTTGATTGGTTGATTCGGGAAACAGGAGCGACAGAAAACGTCATCCCGAGCGAAGTCGAGGGACCTCGAGCCTCGGAGCTTGCCAGGTGATGTCAAGTTCCGAAGCTCGAGATCCTTCGACAAGCTAAGTAGTCTGACCAGCGTATCGTGTCATTCTGCCCTCGACCGTCGTCGGACACCATGGTGAAGGTTGACCGGTTGATTCGCTCGCGAGAGCAGACCAAGCTATGCCTGTCATCCTTCGACTTCGCTCAGGATGACAAACACACCGGCATGTACACGCCAAAACCGGAAGTCGTTCGAGCAGCCGGACGGGTACGCCCATACCGGGTTGCGAAACAGCATGACACGACACCCTGATCAGACTACTCAGGATGACGACTTAAGCACTATGCCCTAGGACATCGGGACTTGCGGGATGATCTTGCCCTCAATACGGTTAAAGATCTCGTCGAGCGAGTGTCCGGTGATCGTCAAACCGTGGTTCTTCAGACCGACCACTGCCCGCGATGGATCCGGGCATTTCCGGACAAGGTCGGAGACGACCAGGGCAAGCTCGCGGGTTCCACACGGATAGTTGATATGTGTCGATTCGATGCCGTCCATCCAGGCGTGGATGTGGATGATCGCGCCGACTTTTGGATGTTCGCGGTAGATGATGAAATGCTCGATAGCATCCACCGATACTCGTCGCGGTTCGACTTCCGGTGAGGTGCTGAGGATCATCGCGTTGGCGTCTTCATCGTGGTCCGTCACCAGCAGAATATCGCGGCCTACAACATCCAACTTGCCTTTGTTGACACCGGATGCGCTCATCCAGAAGGTCTTTTCGTCACGGCGTGCCGAGAGGTTGCCGTAGGAAAGACCGCCCATCCCGAACAGGCGCATGACGTGGCGCAGGTCGCGTTCGGTCAGGAACTCGTGGATCGGGAATGGAGCCGGTAGCAGGTTCATTGCGTCCAGCTTCTGGCCGGCGAGTTTGAGTGCCTCGGTTGTCTCATCGCCGCCCCAAAGCTCTTTCGGCAGGTCTGGAACGTAGACGTTGTTGATGACCAGTTGCGAGGTTGCCAGCGGTTCCATCCGGTCGTAGATGATTGAGAAGAGTTCTTCGTCGGGCTGCCCTTCCGTCTGTGCGACCTCATAGTGACCCTGTTCCATAGTCAGAAAATGCACAGAGGTGAGGTCGCCCTTCGGTACGAGGTAGAGCGCCAGGTTTGAGAGCCCCTTCAGCAGCGTTGGATACGCTGCCCGGATGACGTCTTCCGGTTCTTCATCGGCAACGACGATCGCCACCACGTAGGTGCCCTGTGCTTTTCGCCGGAAATAAGCCGGGTTTTCTGCGTCATAGACGTTGAAGACCAGACGTGTTATTTCGCTTGCGACCGGCTCCAGCACGTGGCCCCGGCGCTTCATTTCGTCGAGCATGCCGTTCAGGAACCAGGCTTGCCGGTCCGAAACTGGCGACCCAAAGACATGGAAGTTGATCTTGTCGACTTCGGTGACCGCATTATTGATAACTGTTGAAGAAGTTGCCACGTTGTTCCCCCACCCTGTTTACTCTCGGACTGCTCGCTGTTTCCTACAGTAGCGATCCGTCCTCTGAATGCTACACAATAGCGGGGCTGTTCTGGTTAGCCCCCTGGATTCAGACTGAACAGCCGTTCATTGACCTTGCTGCCTCTGCTGAAATCACGACCGGAAGGAGTTGATGCTGCACCTCTATAGATACCGGCGCAGTGCCGACTTGTTCGCCATCCATTTCCAGAAGCATGCCATCCGGGCAGGTGATTGACACCGACTGTGCCCGCACATGGAGCACCCCCGGCTGGCCGATATGCTTACCCCGGTAGACGCGCGGCAAGAGCGATGTCAGAAGCGCGCGCTTGCCTACATCTTCAAGGATGAACATTTCGAGCAACCCATCGCAGAGCGACGCCGTCGGCGCGACTTGCATGCCGCCGGCGAAGTACTGTGCGTTCGCCAGCACCACCATGTTGGCGGTTGCGTCGAAGATCACCTCGTCTTCAATCTCGACACGCACCCTGGTTGGTTGGTACTCGATAATGGTCCGGACTGCGGCCAGCAGGTACGTTAGCAGTCCGCCGAGCCGTTTGGACGACCGGTTGATCCGGACTGCAACGGTTGCGCCGAGTCCCAGATCGGCGACGTTTGCGAAGTACCGCGTGACCGGTGCACCGGAATCCAGGTGATAAGTGATTTGCCCGAGGTCGATCAGTGAAAAACTGTCGTCGATGAGGGCGGTGATCGCAGTCTCGATGTCTCCGGTTCCGAGTGTCCGGCCGAGGTCCTTGCCGGTGCCGGCCGGAATCACCAGCAGGCGAGTATCGGGGTTTACCAATCTCCCATCCGCGATCATGCCATTGATAATTTCATTGACCGTTCCGTCACCACCGACGGCGACAATCGTCTGCGCGCCATTGATCGCCATCGCCCGTGCAAGCTCGGTGGCATCTCCCGGTCCGGCGGTGAACTCCACCCGGTGGGCGAGTCCATGTTCCAACATCGTCGCAGAGATTGCCGGCCACTGCTTCATCGCCCTGCCGTTGCCCGAGGCAGGGTTGACAATGACATGCAGGGTTGTGGTGTCGTCAAGCACCGTCGACGCCGGATCTTCAGATACGGCACTCTTCACGGTCAAAGGCTGGCCCTCCAATGTTGGCTCGGACACGCAGGTCAGGTTGCTTCCAGGTTGGCGTTGTTTCGCGCATTATACAGGCTTAACGCCCGGCAACCTGACGATAGACCTCGACTGTCGACTTTGCCGACCGGTTCCAGTCAAACTCCTTTGCCCGCCGCTGGCCAAAGAGGGAGAGTTCGTTCCACAGCGGCTCGTCTTCGAGGATGCGTTCAATGGCATGTGACCATCCAACCGGGTCGTCGAATTCCGGTTCCAGAGCGGCTTGTCCGGTCACTTCCGGCAGGGCGCCGTGGCCGGAGGAGATGACCGGGGTGCCGGTCGCCATCGCTTCCAGCGCAGTCAGCCCGAACCCTTCTGACAGGCTTGGAACCAGCACTGCCCAGGCCGAGCGATAGGCGTCCATCAGGATCGGATCGGTGACATCTCGCAGCCAGGCGACGTTCCGGGTGTGCTCGATACGCGCACTGATGGCATCCGCCTGCCAGCCCTGCTTGCCAATCAATCGCACCTCAGGCGGATCGTCCATCGTCGCAAGTGCATCGAGCAGGAGGTCAATCCGTTTGCGCGGCTCGATCGTTCCTACCACCAGCAGGTAGCGTGACCGTTCGGCGCGAGCAAGGGGCGGCCGCAACGCGATGCCTTCAGGCGCCCCATGGGGCACAACGAAAACCTGCGACGGATCGACTCCAAACGCCTCGCAGAGATCGTTGGCGGTCCATTGTGACGGCGTGATCCATGCGGCGGTGCGTTCGCGAGATTCTGCAAGTTGGCCGTAATATGCCCGGCCGGCATCGTCCAGGTACTCGGGATGGCGGACGAACTCCAGATCATGAACGGTTGCTATAACCGGAACGCCGGGGATCGATGGTGCAATGAAATCGGTCGCATGATGAACGTCCGGTTTGATACGTCGCAGCAGTAGCTCCGCACCGATTGCGTGTCGTTCAAGGCGGTGATGCGGTGGGGTCCGCAATCGTAGTGCGCCCTGGGTGATGGTCTGGTCGCGATGGGATCGAAGCGGGATAAGCTCCAGGTCGTCTATCCGTGCCAGAGCGTGGGAGAGTTCTTCTCCATAGCGTGCGATGCCGCCGGTCCGGTAACCGGCCAGCCGCAGGTCGATCGTCGCCCGGAGTGGTCTCACGTGACTTCGCTAAAGGGGTAGGCACGGTTGGAAGCCATATCCAGTAACTTGTCCCGCGCATCCAGGATCAACTGGTGAAGCTCGGGATCGGTCCCCTCCAGTCCGGATTCTTCCAGTTCATCCTCGTCGCGCACCAGCGTTGAGCCGTCCGGATAGACGACGACATCGACATAGAGGTCATGCCAGTGAATCTCTCCGTCGACGATCCTGGTCGGGTGCGTAATGTTGCAGTACCAGGCGACGAACGAGTGGTCCTCGCGAAAGAGCGCCATCGCGTTGAACGGCTGTTCAAGCGCGAAGTATTCGTCCAGATAGTCGCCATCCTTGAACGCCATGTAGCCGAGATCCATCGGGCCGTGTGGCCAGGCCGCTCGCACAGCGATCCAGCCCTTGGGGCTTTCGATCACCGCACCGTCATAGCGAGTGCGGGGCTGGCCGTTCGG
>CAZRNC010000084.1:0-9452 GCA_964601285.1 uncultured Thermomicrobiales bacterium
CACTGGCAGATCTCTGCCGGCGTTATCACGTGCGGGAACTCAGCCTGTTCGGCTCGGTATTACGCAACGACTTTCGTGAAGACAGTGATATCGACGTTCTTGTCGAGTTTGAACCAGGTGCACCGATCGGCTTGTACGAATTTGTGGACCTTCAGTTCAAGTTGTCGAGTCTCATCGGCAAGAGTGTTGATCTCATTGAAAAGCCAGGATTGAAGGTCCACCTCCGGGACAGCGTCCTTGCATCTGCCGAGCTACTGTATGCGAAGTGATCAGTCCTGGTTTACTGACATGCTGGCGGCCACGAACGCAATTCTGAACCTGACAGACGAGCTCAACTATGAATCGTTTCTTCAATCCCGGAGAGATCAAAGCTCACTCCTCTTTGAGCTGGCCATCATCGGGGAAGCTGCAGCCCACCTCTCGGATGACCTGCGAAAGCAGCACCCAACCGTCGAATGGCACCTGATGACAGGGGCGCGCAACGTCATTGTCCACGGCTACTTCGGTCTCGAATGGTCCCGGTTGTGGATGACACCTACGGTCGACATTCCCATCCTTCGATAGCAGATCGAAACCATGCTGGACCAACTCCAGTAGGTGTTGACCGTTCCTGCCATCTCAATGGCACTATCCCGAACCCAGCCGGCTGGCTAACTCCTGGCGGGAAAAGAGGCGGATCGCGAAGAGGATGAGGAGGGCGGTTGCGAGGATGGCCGTCAGGGATGGGAGCAGCACGGGTGGGTTGGTGTCGCTGATGACGCCGGCAATGGCGCTATAGAGGCCGGCGGGGCTGTAGTCGCGAGTAGGGCCAAATCCGGACAAGATGTTCAGAATCAGGTAGACGCCAAAGCCAATGCCGGCGGCTCCGGCTGTCGAATTGACCAACGTCGAGCAGACCAGCATCACGGCAATCAGCAGGATCGACAGCACCGCGAAGAGCAGGATCGCCTTCAGGAAGGGGACAAACGGAGCTTCGCCGAAGATCAGCAATGTCCCAAGCCAGCAGACGATCGCAGCCGGGATTAGACCACCGAGCACCAGCAGAGACTGTGAAACGAACCGCGAGAGCAGGAACGCGGCAATCGAAACCGGCTTGGTCAACACCAGCACAGCCGTGCCACTACGCCGCTCACCTGAGACCAGGTTGCCGGAGACCACAATCAGTGCCAACAGCACGATCTGGGTCGCCATCTGGGCGAACTGCTGATAAGCGTGGATCGCTTCCGGATCGGGTATCTGGATGATGACACCGGCATCGTCGGTCGCCAGAGACTCCAGTAACCAGGGGGTGATCGCAGCCAGCACCGGGCTGCTCAACCCAACGACCAGCAGGATGCCCGGCAACACCCAGATGCGCCAGGTACGCCAGATCTCCATCCACTCCTTGCCGAGCAGAACTGAGAACCCGTTCATGGCCGGCTCCCTCCCACCAACTCGACAAAGACCTCTTCGAGGCTCGCCTCGCCGCTCTCCAGCCGTTGGAGCGCAAGGCCGCTGCCAGCAAGCAGCGATGGAATGGCAAGCTGCGCCTCATGCAGATTGTCTACGGTGATGTGGAGCGTATCCTCATCGCGCACGCAGCCTCCCACCCAGGGTTGATTTTGCAGCAGCCGCTCGAGTTGTTCGGCATCGCGAGTTAAGGCCATCTCGACGACGACGGCATGCGATCCGCCGCGGGCACGTAGCTCACGGATTGGTGACTCCACGATCAGCCGGCCATGGTCGAGGATAGCGACGGTGTCGCAGACCCGCTCGACATCAACCAGGATGTGCGTCGAAAAGAAGACGGTCGTCCGACCGGCCAGCGCCGAGATCATATCGAGTACCGCTTTGCGACCAACCGGGTCGAGCGCACTCGTCGGCTCGTCTAGCAGCAGCACCCGTGGAGCATTAATCAACGCCTGGGCGATACCGAGCCGTTGGCGCATGCCGCGTGAATAGCCGCCGACCCGGGTCGATACGCCGGATAGCCCCGCCAGATCGAGCAATGCTGCGACCCGGCGGTCAAGAACGTCGGACTCCAAATTGAAGAGGCGGCCAGAGAAACGCAGGAACTCCTCGCCGGTCATCCAGCCATAGTAGCCCGGCACGTCTGGCAGATAGCCGATCATCGACCGGACATCATTGCCGGAGAGAACGACATCACTGCCAAGAATCCGGGCTGTGCCGGACGTCGGTCGGGATAGACCGGCAAGGATGTTCAGAGCCGTGCTCTTGCCAGCGCCGTTTGGCCCGAGAAAGCCATAGACCGAGCCTTGGGCAACCGTCAGATGAACATCATCAAGAGCAACGTTGTCACCGAAGCGTTTGGTCAAACCGCGCAACTCGATGGCTGGTATTTCTGTGGAAAGCGGTGCTGCGTTGGCATAGAGTAGATCGACCGCCAACGCTGCACGGTCATCAACCGGTTCCGGAGCAAGCGCGTCGGTGATGTCTTCGGGTGCGTTTCGCCCGGCGGCAAGGTAGACAATCGAGCCGATGCCGTTACTCACCATCAGGATCACCAGCGCCCAGGCCCACTTTGGAATGTGTGCCACCCGCTTTCGGCGGATGAGATCAACAAGCGCAACGACCTGCAGGATCAGCTGCGCGACAACGAGCACGATCAGCCCGACAATGATCGGAGTTGAAAGCCCAAGTTGTTCCGACAGGCTGTCGATCATCGGTGTTGCTTCAATGCTGATGATTCTGCAAATGGTTCGTCATATGTATCAAATTGACAGAACATATGTAACCTGTTATTATTGGCATAATGGTTACAAACCCATTCTGGAAACGATCAACATGACGATACAAACCATACCGCAATTTGACCTCGATGCAGGTGTCGATTGTCTCGCGTTTGCCAATACCGTCGATCAGCGGGGCATGACCAAGGAAACCGATAGCCTGCACTCGTTCGCCGATCTGATCGCCTTTGATGAGCAGACCGGCAGCCTTCAGATTTCTCTAGCCAACGATCTCCGGTTGCTTGCCGAACGCAAGCCGGAAGAGGCGAGCCTGGTGTTCAACCGGGCCATTGTATTCCGGGAGGCAATCTACCGGGCATTCTCGGCGATCGCTGCCGGCGAGACTCCAGAAGGTGCTGATCTAGACCTGTTCAATTCCGAACTCCACGAAGCCATGGTCCACACCCGGCTGGTGCCGGTAGCGGATGGTTTCGACTGGACCTGGCCAGAAGTGCCGTTGATGCTTGGCCGGGTGCTTTGGCCCATCGTACGCTCAACCGCAAATCTGCTGATTTCCGGCGAGTTGGACCGTATCCGGGAGTGTGCAGCCCATGACTGCACCTGGCTGTTCTTCGACGAGAGCCGCAACCGCAGCCGTCGCTGGTGCAGCATGCAAACGTGTGGCAACCGTGCCAAGGTCGACCGCTTCCGCAAGAGCCGGCGTGGCGCTGAGGACCTGCTCTAGTCGCAAGAGCGCATCAACCCGGCATCACGTTCTTACGGCTGATCCCAGGTGATAGTGATCGCTGATTCCGGGCGGATGTAGCCGATAGCTGCCTCGGTTCCACCGGCGAGGATGATGGTGTGCAGTTCCAGGTCCGGATTGATCCACTCCAGGATCTCGATATCCGGAATGATCACCCAACGCGCCTCGCGGTCGATGCGCAGCCACGGCCGGGCGTTGTGTAGACCGTCAACGCTGTAATCGGATTGGCCATTCCGGGCGGCAAAGAGCGTGCCGAACGTTCCGGTTGTATCAACACCCAGCCCGTACACCTGATATTCCGGCAAGAGGTACGAAGCGTGGCGGAAGCTACCACTGGCACGTGGGCCACCAACCGTTGTCAGAATCACCGTATGCTCAGGATCAAAGCGCTGGACAAGATCGACCATGCTGCTCCAGTGGCTATCGCTGACTGGAAGATCATATTGCCGGGAATGCCGGGCAAACCAGGATTCCCGTTCGCCGGGATCGGGTCGCGCCCATGAGTAGGCAAGCCCCGGCAACATGGCAAACATCAGAACGCTGACCGCTGCGATCGCAAGCGTGCTGCTCGTCGCCATCCGGCGAACGGAAAGCGACGGAGACGTTGCCAGATCCTCGATGCTCAGCCCCAGAATCAGGAAGAGCGGTGGCAGTAATAGCAGGACATAACCTAGCTGGCCGGTATGACCAAGCAGGAAAGTCAGCAACGCTGGAAGGCTCCAGATAGCGAAGAATCGCCGATCCTGCACGCCAAGCCGTTGTATCGGCCGGCATCCGGCCAGCAGGGAGATTCCGATCACCAGCAGTCCAACATGCAGCCCGGCAAGCAACCCTACGGCCACATACCAGACGTTCATCTGCAATCCGCTGAAATTCATCGCGAGGATCGACGTCTGCCCGCCGATGAGGTCAGCAAGCGCCCGGGATTCACGCAGATAGGCCGCCGGCCCGCCGGAGAGCCAGATCAGTGGGGCAACCCAGAGCAACGAGAGTCCGCCCATCAACGATGCCGCGGAGATCCGCGCACGCCACGGGAAATGCCACAGGCAGTAGAGCCAGACCGGAACCAGGAAGAGCATGGCACTCTGCCGAAGCGAGCCGAGCAAGCTCAGCAACAGCGTCGCAATGAGCAGGTCTCGCATGGATACCCGCCGAATGCTCCGGTGGGCAACCAGCATGAGCGCCATACCAGCTGCCAGCTCGGCTGCGTAGGAAAGGGCGACACTGCTGTAGTACCAGACCAAGGGCGAGAGTCCGAACAGGACCGCCGTCAGGATCGCAGAGCGATGTTGGAGCCAATTTCTGGAGTACCAGTAGAACATAGCGGGCGCGAGCGCACCGGCAACAATGCTCAACAGGGTCAAGCTGAAGACCGGATCGCCGGTCAGATGGTTCATTAGTCGCCCAAGGCCGATAAACCCGATGTATCCGGGCGGATGCGGCTGATGGTGGTGCAAATCGAACGATTGTGTACCCAGCGCAAGCTGCACTGCATCCCAGTTCACAGGAAAGTGCGCGCGGAAGGGTAGCCGCAACAGCACAAACCCGAAGAAGAGCAGCGCAGTCACGACCTTGCCGCCAGTCAGCGCCGGAAAGGCAACATCGCGGATATTCACCTGGCGGTCTGCAATGCGAATAGCGGGCATCCTCTCGGGTGAACGTTCACCTGCTTCGGTCTCTCGACCGACTTCCAGAATACCCAAGTCAGACAGCCCACTCGGATGTGCATTCTTTGAGAAGTCTGAGAGCTGTTGAAGCTACCCGGTCAGAGCCTGGATAACTTGCATCGAGCAATACAATACGCTAACGTCCGTTTGTAGGAGGAGCGGTTTATGAGTGCTGGACCCGCCTCGGGTTCGGGATTGCGCGGTGGGCTGACAAGGACATTCGGTGCGTTGCGATGGCGACAGTACCGCATGCTCTGGTTTGGCATTCTCTTCTCGCTGATGGCGCTCCAGATCGACCTCGTCGCCCGTTCCTGGCTAGCCTATGACCTGAGCGGTTCGGCCTTGATGCTGGGGCTTGTGGCGGCTGCCAGAGGCATCCCCCAGCTGATCCTCTCACCGTTTGGTGGTGTTGCTGCCGACCGGTTCGACAAACGCCGGCTGCTAGTCACTGCCGAGGCGGCTGTCTTTACCCTCGCACTGGCGACGGCGATACTGGTGCATAGCGGGCTGATCGAAATCTGGCACCTGGTCGTCCTCGGGTTCCTGCAGGGTGTTATTACGCCGTTCGGGATGCCGGTACGGACAGCTCTGGTTCCGCACCTGGTCCAGGAATCGCAGGTTCCGAACGCGTTGGCGCTGGAGTCGACGGCTCGCAATCTCAATCGCGTCTTTGCCCCCGCCGTTGCCGGAATGTTGATTGCTGTCAATCCAACGCTCGCGTTCTATGCAATGGCAGCTGCCTATGGCACAGCAGTGTTGACATTGATGCGCTTGCCGGGCGGCCTGCGTGGTGATGGAGAACGCTCAGGGCCGTTTGCAGCGATGATGGTTGGCTTCCGCTACATCCTCGACCGGCCAGCGCTGATCGCCTTACTCCTGCTGGCTTACATTCCGATTCTGCTTGGCATGCCGTTCCAGCAGCTCCTACCAGTTTTCCAGTCGGATGTACTCAAGGTGTCGCCACGCTTGCTCGGCTTCATGTACACCGCCACCGGTGTCGGTGCGATCTTCGGATCGATGGTGGTCGCCTTCCTGTCGGATTCCCCGCACAAGAACAAGCTCCAGATCGCCTCGGGGGTGGCGTTTGGTATCACCCTGGCGGCCTTTGCGATGTCAACGAACTACGCACTCTCACTGGTATTGCTGGCAGTTGCCGGGTTCATGAGCAGTGGCTATCTTACGTTCAACCGGATGCTGGTGGTGTTGCAGACCGACCGGGCGCTCTATGGCCGGGTGATGAGCGTGTATGGCATGACCTGGTCGCTCATGCCGTTGGCACTCCTGCCTATCGGGGCACTGGTCGATCAGTTCGGCGCACCCGCGACGATCGCCGGCTCTGGCCTGTTGCTCTCGGCCATCATCACGCTGATCGCCATCCGCTTCTCTCACTACTACCTCAAGGGTTCCAGCACGGCATCCGCCCAGTCGGACTAGATGTTCCGAACAGAGAACCAATCCCTCGTACAATGAAAACCGGCAATCGTTCAGGACAACCCGAAACGAGGTGCATCCCGTGGATGATCACCAGAGCACGACTTCACGATTTGTTGGCAACGACAAGCGCTGGGTTGGTGCCCAGGTCGCACTGCAAGCAGTGGCAGTGTTTGGTGGACCAGTTGAGCTGCTGGTATCGGGACGAAATGTTTCAATCCCGACCATTCCGGCGGTGATCGGTGGAGTTGCGCTCATCGGGCTGGCGATGTGGGTATTCTCTTCGGCGGCGAAAACACTGGGAGACAACCTGACAGCTTCGCCAACTCCGGTTCCCGACGGACATCTGGTGGACACCGGCATCTACGGCCAGGTGCGCCATCCGATGTATCTCTCGTTATTGCTTGGAGTATTGGGGCTGGGTTTGCTGCTTGGCAGCCTGCTGGTGGTTGCGATTGCTGTCATATTCGTTCCGTTCCTCATGCTGAAAACTCACCATGAGGAACGGAAACTACTGGCAACCTATCCTGATTATGCGGACTATCGAGGACGCGTCCGCCGGAGATTCATCCCGTATATCCTCTGACCGCCGCGACTACTCTCGCTGGCGCGGGTCGAGTGCATCGCGCAGGCCATCACCAACCATATTGAAGGCAAGCACCGTTATGAAGATGGCAACACCGGGATAGATCGCAATATGCGGATAGGCACGAATGTATGCCCGGCCATCGGAAAGCATGCCGCCCCAGCTTGGTGTTGGCGGTGTAACGCCAAGGCCAAGGAAGGAGAGCGCTGCTTCGAGAATGATCACGCCGCCAACCGAGAGGCTGGCGATAACGATCACCGGACCAAGAACATTCGGCAGGACGTGTCGTCTGATAATCCGGGAATCATTTGCGCCGATCGCTCGTGCAGCAAGCACAAAATCCCGCTCACGGATACTCAGCACATCTGCCCGGACCACCCGGGCATAGGTCGACCAAATGGTCGCACCGATCACGATGACCGTGGTTTGAATACTTGGCCCAAGGACTGCTGCGAGCGTGATCAACAATACCAGGGTCGGGAACGCCATGATCGTATCCACGAACCGGGAGAGGATCGTATCGACCCAGCCACCAAAGTAGCCGGCGGCCGCACCGATTGTCACACCAATCACCAGCGAGATCGTAGTGGCGGCAAAGGCGACGAGGAATGCGATTCGGGTGCCGCGGATCATACGGCTGAGCATGTCACGGCCAAGCCGGTCAAGACCGAATGGATGCTCCAGCGACGACCCCTCACCACCCCGTGACGGGTTGGTCGCGGTGTAGGAGTACGGCTCGAACACCATTGGAACGATTGCGACGATCGCGAGAAAGCTGATGATGACAAGGCCAACGAGGGCCGGCCTGAACCGCTTGAACCGGTTCCATGAACGGCGGATCTCGCTGCGGCTCTTGCGCTCGACTGCGATCAACTCTTTCGGAATCAGCGCCGCTTTGGCTTCTGACGATGCTTCCGTATTGGAAGAGGAATCCATGCTTGCCCCCATAGTGTGTTCGGCCTACCGAACGCGAATTCGCGGATCAATCACTGCATAAATCAGGTCAGTCAGGATATTTGCAACAACGACGAATACGGTAAATAGCACCACAATCGCCTGAACAACCTGATAATCCAGCCGGTTAACCGACGTAATGAAGAGCTGACCGATTCCTGGCCAGCCGAAGATGGTCTCCACCACGATAGTGCCGCTGAGGAGAAAGGCCACCCGCAGGCCGATAACGGTCACTGATGGGAGCATTGCGTTGCGAACGATATGGCGAACAAGGACCGAGGATTCCCTTAATCCCTTGGCACGCGCTGTGTTGACATAGTCCTGGTTCATCACCTCCAGCGTTGTCCCGCGCATCAGCCGGGTGAGGAGTGCTGTTTCGTTGATCGAGAGCACAATCACCGGCAACACGAAGTGTTTCCAGGATCCAGACCCAAACGAGGGTAACCAACCTAACGTTAACGCGAACAGGATGATCAGCATTAATCCCACCCAGAAGTTCGGCAGGGCTACGCCAGCGCTGGCAAAGACCATCGTTGAAGAGTCAAACAGCGAGTAGCGTTTGACCGCCGCCAATACCCCGAGGGGTACTGATATCGCTGTGGCCAGGATCATCGCCAGCAAATTCAGTTGCAGCGTCGGCCAGGCGGCTTCAAGGATCATTTCATGCACCGGCACGCCGGTCCGGACAACCGAGCGCCCGAGGTCACCACGCAGGAAGTTGGTCAACCAGGTGGTGTATTGCTGATACCAGGGTTTGTCGAGGCCCCAACGCTCACGGATGCGGTCGAACTCTTCCTGGGTGATCTGTGCTTCACCAACCAACAGGTCGATGGGATCACCAGGGGCGGCCTGCATGATGCCGAACGTCAGTAGCGTCACCAGGAATAGGACGATGACTCCCTGAGCGATTCGTTGAATCATATACGCGAACATGAAACTGCCTCAAACTACATTCCGTGTCCCAAAACGGACGAGGGAATGATAGACCATCATTCCCTCGTCGTGTAGCTCAGATGTAAATCCCGATCAGGGATCTACTCTTCGATCCACATCCGATGGGCGTACTGATAGATCGCAGCACCGGTCAATGGATCCTCTGGAAGTCCCTTCATGCGGGAACTGAAGATCGTGAACCCGTCCCAGAACTTGATGAACAGCATTGGCACTTCTTCGGCCACGATCTGCTGCAGCTCGCTGTAGATCACCTTACGGGCTTCCGGATCGGTTTCAGACAAACCTGCATCACACAGCTCGTCAATCCGGTCATTCGACCAAAGATTCCAGTTATTGCGCTGGCCAGACTTCAAGGTCACCGACGGATCCGGCTCACCACTGCCACCACCATAGGTCCAGTTGTAGAGCGACATGTCGATCGTGCC
>CAZRNC010000085.1:0-9361 GCA_964601285.1 uncultured Thermomicrobiales bacterium
TGCTGTTCGATCGCAACGATGCCACCAACAAGGTCCGCAACCTGAGCGGTGGCGAACGCAGCCGCCTCCAGATCGCCGCGCTGATGCTACAGGAGGCGAACTTCCTGCTGCTCGACGAGCCAACCAACAACCTCGATATCCCTTCCTGTGAAGAACTGGAAGATGCGCTGCTCGAGTTTGAAGGAACGATTGTCACGATTTCGCACGATCGCTACTTCCTGGACAAACTGACAACCAGAATTGTGGAACTCGAGGATGGGTTCGTCCGTGAGTACCGGGGAGATTTCACCTGGTACGACAGCCACCGTGGATCAGGAACAGTGCTGACCCATGTCGAGCAACCCAGGAATCGAAAGCGTTCTCACTCCTGAACACCCGTTACAATCAGGTTCGGGATCAGGAGGGAAGACGCAGTTGTCAACCAATCAACGTATCAAGTTCCGCAGGTTCGTCGGGGGACCTCTCCTGACGACCTGCTATGTCGTGGTCGTGCCAGGCAAGGAATCGCTCATCATCGACGCTCCAAAGAACGCATGGAAGAGTGCGGTCGAGTTTGCCGAGGAATCCGAAGCGCCGGTACGTCTGGCAATCGCGACCCACGGCCATTGGGACCACATCAGCGACCTCAGCAAAATCCAGGATCTTGGCATTCCGGTGGCAGGGCACCCGGCCGACAACTGGATGTTCACGGACCCGGTGGGCCACCGGGACAACGTACCGTTTACCATCGAGCCGGTAACGCTCGACCGGCGCCTTGCCGATGGAGACAGACTCTCAATCGGCGGTGTTACCGTCCAGATTCTGCACACACCGGGCCATTCACCGGGATGCGTCTGCATCTGGATCGACGACGAAGCGGTCATGTTTACCGGAGATACGTTGCTGAAAGGCGGCGCGGGGTATCAGGAACGTCCAGAGAGCGACGAGGTGGCACTGGCAACATCAATCAGACGTCTGGCCGACTTTCCCGCCGAAACCCGGATTTATCCCGGTCATGGCGCACCATCCACACTCGGCCAGGAAGACTGGCTCGATGATGCCCACGATCCCGATCTGATGGTTACGCACTGGCATGAAGGCAGGTATCGCTGGCACCCACCGAAGAGTAAGCGAGCCGGCTAAGGTCTCAGCCCAACAATGCCTGGACGGCGCGGATGAAGAAGGCGGCGTGCGCGAGCTGGGCGATACCCAGGGCGATAGCTGCCGGTCGGACACCGATGCGGCCAACGTTGTAGACCTGCAATGGAGCAAGCAGGCTGCCTACGACCGCTACCTGTGCCAGCAACGCGCCAACCAGCAATCTGCCCGGCATGGCAATTGCATAGGCGAGGGCAATAATCAGCAGAGTAATGCCAGCAGAGAACGCGACCTCGACAACCATCATCCACATTTGCTGCCGGCCATACCGGTCGACATGCTGCGGATAGCTGGTCGAATGCGAGACAGCGCGGACATGGACAGACGCAGCCGGGCCAACAGAAGCACCGAAGGCGTGCGCCATCGATCGAATTGAAAGTAAAGCCAGTCCAAGCGCAATGGCAAGCGCTGCCCAGACGACCACGGATTGCCTCCATTCCGTACGCCAGAGGGGTACGGATACTGTTCCCTGTCCCTCAGGAAGAACACCCCCGATCGGGTTCCCACGTCTTCCTTGTACATAAGACGAACGAAACAGCAAAAGGATGCACGAAATCCTTGACTTCACCGTGATTCTCTTGCAGGCTAGACCTCTGACGACGACCGTTGTGAAACCGGGAGCAGACGATGACCCTTGCAGATTCCATTTCGACCTGGATCGCAGACCACATTTCGACTGCCGGCGCGACGGGAGCAGTGATCGGACTGAGCGGCGGAATCGACTCTGCTGTCGTTTCCGGCTTGCTTGCCAGGGCTGTCGGCAAGGAAAATGTCCTCGGCCTGATCATGCCCTGCCACTCGATCCCGGCAGATATCGAGGATGCCCGGCTGACCGCCGAAACATGGGGCATCGAAGCGTCGCTGGTTGACTTGTCTGGCATCTACGACAGCTTCGTAGAACTGTTGCCGCCCGGAGAAGGACTGGCCAACGCCAACATCAAGCCCCGCCTACGAATGATCACCCTCTACCACCACGCCAACACCCTCAACCGGATGGTTGTTGGAACGGGGAATCGCAGCGAACTGCTGATTGGCTACTTCACCAAGTACGGCGATGGCGGCGTCGACCTGCTTCCGATTGCGAGCCTCTACAAGCACCAGGTTCGCGAGCTGGCTCGTGAAATTGGTGTGCCAGAGAAGATTATCAACCGCAAACCCTCTGCCGGCCTCTGGGAAGGTCAGACCGACGAAGACGAAATGGGCATCAGCTACGAAGTGCTGGACGCCACGCTGGACGCGATCACCCGAGGTGACATGTCCGCAGTCGCGCCGGATGTGCAGGAGAAGGTCGAGCGCATGATCGCAACCAGTGCCCACAAACGGACAATCGCGCCTATCTTTGACCCCTCAGCCGACTGAACCAGCGCCCAAGACGGGTCCGCTGCGGCAGGCTGTCGATGAACGCGATGACCTCACGATCGTACTCACGTGTCTCGATCGTGAGGTCAGTGCGACCATCCGCGGTCCTCGAAACTTCGAGCCGGACATGGCCGGCTGTGCTTTCGAGTCTTGCTTCGAGCAGTTGACGATCAACCAGACGCAAACCATGACCGGCCGGCCCGAACACCGCTATGGCTTTCGAGATAACATCCGGGCCAGTTGCGTCGGTAATCATCCCGTAGCGCATTGCTCAATCCGTCGTTGAGGCGATCTCTGCCAACGAAATGAGACGTGCCGGCGGACGTGCAGTCATCGGCACAATCTCCTCGAGTGGTACTCCAGCCTCCCCGTGAATCATGTTGGCAATCGTCCGGGTGCAGTAGATTCCCTGACAAATGCCCATACCTGCCCGGGTACGCCGTTTCACGTCGTTGATCGTCGTCGCACCGCCGGCAATCGCCTGCCTGATGTCCCCTGCCCGGATTTCGTCACACCGGCAAACCAGCACATCATCGGC
Organism: uncultured Thermomicrobiales bacterium; assembly: GCA_964601285.1. Classification (GTDB taxonomy): domain Bacteria; phylum Chloroflexota; class Chloroflexia; order Thermomicrobiales; family CFX8; genus CAYWXR01. Next base: position 3,035 of record CAZRNC010000085.1, read on the forward strand.
CAGATGCCCATAGGATGGTCCGCCAAGTTCGACTTCAGCGATGCCGGCCAGCACGTCCTGCGCATCTTCAAGGTGCTTCGATTCTGCAGCGGCGTTCCCGGCAACGGCCCCCTCGGCAGCAGCCCGTGCGGTAGATCCGGGCAGGCCGACCGAATAGATTCCCGACACCGAGGTCTCTCCCAGTTCACTCCGCATCGGAAGATGCATACCAAACGCTGGAGAATATGCAGTCTCGACTTGTGCCTGCAATGCCAGCTCCGGATCAGGCTGAACGCCGAGTGCTGTGATGACCGCGTCGACCTCGACCGGATCTCCACCGTCTGAGAGAGCGCTAACCACTCCATCTCCGCTGGCAATCGCCTGGGCTACTTCCGGAACATGGACTACGATCTCCACGCCCGCAGCTTCAAGCGAAGCGGTCAACTCGCCGAGATCAGGGCCATTCCCGACAACTCCGATACGCCGCCCCGGAAGGACACGGTGGAGATTCATGGCCATGAGCGTGGCACGAGCCGTCATCACCCCTGCCAACTCATAGCCGGCAAACGGCACGACAACGTCAGTGCTGCCGGTCGCCAGAACGATCTTGTCTGCCTTCAACCGGTATGAAGATGTCGGATTGCTGACACCAAGGACAAGACCATCGAAGAGTCCCCAAACAATCGACCGGCGCTGAACATTGACGCCGGAATTGTAGAGATGGGTCCACGCGGCACGGGCGATCTCAAAGCCACGCATGCCGTCGAATTCACGGGGCAGTCCACGCTCTTCTGAAACTGACCAGCGCAGGTAGCCGCCAACCTCCGGATGTTCATCGAGCAACGTGACGCTCGCGCCCGCCTTTCGCGCTGCAAGTGCAGCCGACGCACCGGCAATCCCACCGCCAACAACGACTATATCTTCGCGCCTCATCAGCGTTTACCTTCCCACGAGCCAAGCCCTGACTGGGTGCGGACGACCATCCCCGGCCGGACCAGCGTCGTGCAGGCCATCACATTGAGCTCGCCATCTACCGTCATGGCGCAATCCGGGCAGCGACCAACGCCACAGAAATATCCCCGTGCCAGGTCGCGTTCAGCCGTAGTTCTGGATGTCCGGATACCATTGGCAAGCAGTGTCATAGAGAGTGGCTCGCCAACGTACCCGAAATACTCCTGGCCATCGACGACAACTCTCGTCGTTTCCCGTTTTTGGGCAGGCTCCAGGTACGGATGGTCATCGATCCGGAAGGCTCCGGTATCTTGATCGGTCACTGTTTCCCCCTCTGCGTGTTGCCCGAACTTTGCTATTCCTTGCGCCTGGCGTCAAGCGGCCACCTCGATTGTGGTAGATGTTGAGAGAGTCCGGAGACGATCTCCGGTGCGGCTGGAAAGACATCCAAATGGCGTCACATCATCTGAAAGTCACGATCGATCCGAAGCGCTGCGTTACCTACGGCCGCTGTGCCGCGGTTGCACCGGGCGTCTTTATGATCGATGAAGATACAAACAAGGCGTACTTCGAAGAAGACGAACTCGCTAGCGCCACGGCCCAGCAAATCTTCGCGGCGGCACGTGCCTGCCCGACGCTGGCAATCCAGGTTGAGCAGTTCGGCCGGCGCGTCTACCCGCAGGTGCTGACGCCGATGGCCGGAGCGTACCGTCCCGAAGACGAGGGCGAGAGCGAGACGCTCTAAGTTTGCTTCAGGTCCCCGGCGACCAACGGCAACTGCTCCAACACCAGCGACCGGATCTCCCGGGCGCTTGGTATCGGGTTGACCAGCCGGCCGCCAACGATCTGGGGAACCATCATCTCGATCAGACCCGGCGCAGGTGATCCGGCTGCCAGCGGGGTGACCTGATCGAGCAGTGTTTCCGGATCGCGCCATACCTGCTTGGCGCCGCTCATCTTGCCGCGCTTGCCAACCGGCTCCCCTTCGATTTCGATGATGTCCATAGCAAAATCGATCGTACCAGCGTTGGCGATTGATGTCCCCACGCCAAAGCCGTCCACCAACGGCTGCAACTTCCGGACTTCGTCCTCATCAAGCCCGCCGCTGACGACAATCTGGACATGGTTGAAGCCACGCAGGTCAAGTTCCCAGCGGACCTCCTGGATGATTGCCGCAAAATCACCGCGCCGGGATCCCGGCGTATCCAGCCGAACTCCATAGAGCCGGTCTCCGAGCGCTTCAGCCACCCGGATCGCCTCGAACTTCTCATCCTCAAACGTGTCGATCAAGGCAATCCGGTTGGCAGCAGGATCAATAATCCGGTCGAACAGAAGCATCGATTCGACGGTGTCCCCGACCAGCAACATCAGGGCGTGCGGTGTCGTCCCGGTCGGGTCTTCGCCGAGCAGTTCGGCGCTCTTCACAACGCTGACGGCGTCACAACCACCGATGAACGCTGCCCGCTCAACGACCGGCGCAACCGAAGGATGCATCCGGCGGGCACCGAAACTGGCAAGCAACTTGTCGCCGGCCGCAATCCGGGTCCGCGCTGCCTTGGTCGCCACACCAGACGACTGGCAAAGCAGGCCGAGAATAGCCGTCTCCAGAATGGCAAACGAAAGATAGCTGCCACGGACCTCCATTACCGGTTCATATGGCCGGATAATCGTTCCCTCAGGCACACCGCGCATGTCGAGGTCGATGCCATCGAGCAGGGCAAAGACCTCTTCGAGGCCGGTGAACACCGCCCAGGGCATACCGCCGGGCAAGCGCTTTACCGAGAATTCGGCTCGAACCTCGCGGTCCAGTTCGGCCTCTTCGATGATCTGCACGGTCCGCTGAAAGTAGACGTCTGTGGTTCGCCCGCTGCGAATCTCATCGACCTCTGCCTGATAAAACCGGGGAATCCTCGCCTCTTCACTCACGGTCGTTCTCTATCTTTCACTCACCGCCGGCCGACAACCGGAGTCATGCCGTTCCCTACAAATCATATGGCACAGCTTGACCGGCTGCATATCAGATGGGTAGAGTGTGTACGTACATCGTGAGAGGTGGCGACATTGGATATTCCGGGCGGCGTTCTGAACCGACAACATATCGAGCAACTCCTGGCAGCAGATCCACCCCTGTTGGCGGAAATGCCCGACCCGGAAAACCAGATCCAACCGAACGGTGTCGATATCACCCTCGAAGCAGTCTCGCGCTACGAAGGGGCGGGAACGATTGCTGTCACCAATGCCGGTCGAATCCTCCCGGGAACATTTGACCTGCCATTTGACAGCGCCGGCTTCGTCCATCTGGCACCCGGTCCGTGGCATGTCCGTTTCAACGAGGTTGTCTCACTGCCCGACTGGTTGATGGCCTATGCCCGGCCACGGTCGAGCTTGCTTCGTTCGGGAGTTGCGCTGCACACTGCCGTCTGGGATGCCGGGTATTCGGGCCGCGGTGCGTCGCTGCTCGTCGTCTACAACCCGGAAGGGTTCCGGCTGCAGGTCAATGCCCGCATTGCCCAACTCGTCTTCCACACCCTGTCCGGCGCAACCTCGGAAACCTACGCCGGCGCATATCAGCACGAGGGCAAGACGACGTCGTAGCGCCTCACTCCCCAACCTGTCGGGACATCCGTTCCAGCAGTTCGACCGTGTTGCCGGCGCGAGCATCCCAATCACCGGGTAGCCCGGGAAGTCTCTCGCGATACGCGTGGCGCTGGGAGTTGATTTCGGCCCTCAGTGCGTCCAGCAACGCATCCAGCTGGTCATCCAGCGCGGCAGCACGGAACATCTGCTCTATCCCCATCCGCCGGCTGTGAGCAGCAACATTCACACCTGCGGCTCGACCAACCCGTTCGAGATCACGCAGTGTCAGGAATACGCCGGCACGGGCCGGCACGGTCAATTGGCGCACAATCTCCCGCAAGCTGTCCGGCTGGTCGTATTCCGGCCCCAGGTCCACCATCAGGCAATTCCCTGCCGGAACGCCCAGGCGGCGGCCTGGGTTCGCGACTGGCTGTCAATTTTCATGAAGGTATTGGTCAAATGCCTGGCGACAGTCTTCTCGCTGATGAAGAGTTCGTCAGCAATGTCCCGGTTTGTCTTGCCGGCCGCAACCAGACGCAACACTTCAATCTCGCGAGCGGTCAGCCCACCAGGATTGGCGGCACGGCCTCCCTGCAGTAGCTCCGGTGCGATCAGTCCGAGTCGCCGGGCAACATCCCGAGCCTCGACAGCAATTGGAGAGTGGTCTTCAAACGACGTTCGCAACACCGGATCAAGCATCCGTGAAGCGATCAGACCGACAGTGTCCAATGCCCGCCGGGCGTCTGCTTCTGCCTCGTCACGCGTGCCCTGCGCTTCATAGATTTTGCTACGAGTCGCCCATGTTGCGATCCACAGCCACTTCAACTTGATGTCCCGTGCTTCAATTCGCGATGCAGCCGCAGTAGCGTGATTCAGTGCGCTCGCCAGATCACCCTCCTGCAACCAGACACGGGCCAGCACGTTGTGTGCCCGTACATCCCAGGTGATCGCACCAGGAAGTAGCCGGCAACGGGAAATTACCGATTGCGCGTACTCGACTGCCAAATCCGCGCCGCCGGGCATCATTGCAAGGAGTTCGGCGAGCGTGGTTTCGCCATCCAGAATCGCCGTATCCCGTCCCCGTTCCAGCGACTGGCGATACTGGCCGGTTGCCAGTTCAATCGCCCGTTCATGGTTGCCGAGTCCACTCTGGGCGCGAGCTAACGCCAGCGCCACCGGACCACGTTGGAAATCCAGCGTAGCGCTTGCGTCCGGGCGAGCGTCGATGAGTACCGCGGCATGCTCAGCGTGGTCCAAGGCCCGACCGGGTCGCCCGAGCAATAGCTCCGTCTCGCTAAGTCCGAGCCGGGAAAGCACTGCAATCCGCGGCTGGCGAGCAGTGTTGGCCCACTCCAGCGCCTGAACGGCACGATCCAGCGCTACCTCGTACCAACCTTCGGTACGGCAGAAAACATGGATCGAGAGCAACGACAGTGCTTCAAGCCGTGGCCGATCGGACTCTTTCGCGAGCAAGTGCTCAGTCTTGCGAAGCCGGCGGATTTCTTCAAGAAAGGCAACATAGGTCCCCTGAATTGGTGCGGGTGCCGGTGTCGCCTCGTAGGGACGGCGATAGGCCAGTGAGATGAGCGCCGTCACTTCGCCCTTCCGGTTGCCGCTCGCGCGGAATCCGTCCAGTGCTTCCAGCAGGAACGTTCTGGCAAGACTCCGCCCGGCGCTATCCTCCTCATCCGAAAGCTCCCAGAGCATGTTGCCCAACTCCTGGGTGATCCAGGCATGTGCAACCTGGTCTTCCAGATTTGCGGCACACTCCCGCGCCGTCGTGAGATGCCGGGTGGCAGCGATCAGGTCGGCCGCTGGACGATCAATTCGCGACGGTTCACCAGATTCCCGGCCGATCAGTGCTTCAGCAGCCGTCCAGGATGCCATGAGCATTGCCCGGTCACCGAGTGCACTCGCGATCTCTATCGCCTGCAACGCAGGGGCGACGGCCTGCGCAGCATCGCCAGAATCGAGATGGAAGCTGGAAGAGCGCACCAACGCCTGGACACAGCGCAACGGGTCCTCACGCGCCGGAGAAAGCTCCAGCAATCTGCGAATGCCATCTTCACGCTCGGCATGTAGCCCAAGTGCGCGTAACGCACGATCCCGTGCGATCAGCAACCCGCTGACAACCTCAGGTTCACGGTCATCCAGTGACGTTAGCGTGCGAATCTCGAGGGCCGTATCAAAAAAGCGGACAGCATCCTCATATGCCCGGACTCGTAACGCCTCTTCGCCGGCAAGTCTGGTATAGCGTGCAGCCCGCTCCATATCCTCGCCATTGCTGAAGTGATAGCTGAGCCGCGCAGCAGCCCTTGCCGGCTCGGCAAGTCCAGCTTCCAGCTGACGGCCAATCACCTCGTGCAAGGTCCTCCGGCGAATGGCATTCATTCCGCGATAGAGAACCTCACGAATCTGTTCATGGACGAATTGATAGCGCGCGCCGGTCGTCACGGTCTCGGGAAACCGTTCAACGATCAATCGTCTGTTCAACCCGGCATCAATCGCATCGACCAACCCCTCCTGATACTGCGGCAATCGGGTTTGAATGACGCTATCCAGAAGCTCAACCGGAAACTCCCGGCCAATAACCGACGCTACCGCCAGAATCTCGCGGGCTTCCTCGGGAAGGCGAGCCAACCGGTGACCGACGACGCTCCGAACGCCCGGAGGGATGAACATCTCGCCAGTCGCTTGCAGAGACCAGACCCCGGCAGCATCGGGGATGAGACGACCTTCGTCCCGCAAGTGAAATATCAGTTCCCGGACAAAGAACGGCACACCCTCCGAAGATTGGAACACTCGTTCGGCTGTCGCCCG
>CAZRNC010000086.1:0-9359 GCA_964601285.1 uncultured Thermomicrobiales bacterium
CTCGAGGTCCCTCGACTCCGCTCGGGATGACGGGTGCTCGGGATGACGGGTTTTAAGTGGTCTTCTCTGACTACCGGATCAACAAGTTGATCTTCATCATTGCGCCCGTACGTGTCGGCAATCTCTGCTTGCCTACCGCACCCGGCCGCGGGCGATGACCGGCCAGGTTTCGACGATGGCGTCGTCGCGGACCACGAACAACTCGTCGGTGAGGTTCACCGTCGGGCAGACGTGGTTCGGGATCACTTCCACCTTCTCGCCGATCTTCATGCCCTGCATCGATTCCGGCAGCGACACCACAGCATGTTCCTCGCTGAGGCTGACAATCGTCGCCTCGGGGTATTCAATGATGAAGCCATGCCCCGGCCGCCACTGCGACGGCTCGACCGTCAGCACCTTGGAACCGGAATCGAGAATCGCCCGGTCCGGCGCCGGCCGGCTGGTAACGGTCGCCAGAACCCGCAACGCGCAATCATCCGGCCCGATCTGCCCGAAGCGGAAAATCGTATTGTCCTGGAAGACATAGGTCCCCGGCCGCATCTCGGTGACACCGTTGATCCGGGTGGTCTCGAACGCTGCCGGCGTGGAGCCGACGCTTACCGTTTCGATGTCGAACCCATGCTCGCGAAGTTGTTCGGCGGTGTTGACCATTTTGTTGCCGGCATCGTTGGAAACAGCCGTCAACTCTTCCTGGGTTTCCGTCTTCCCGGCGTGCCCTTCATGGGTCATGATGCCGACAACCCGCAGGTCCGGCATCGTCTCGCGAATCTTCTCGGCCAGCGGCAGAATCTCGTCCGGCAACAATCCGGCCCGGTCCTGACCGGTGTTCACCTCAAGGACGACGTTCAGCGTTTTGCCGGCAGCCGCGACTGCATCCTGCAAGCCCTGGGCACACTCGACCGAATCGACCGCCACTCGAACCGGAACGCGATCCAGCAGCGCAACCAGCCGCGATGTCTTCAACGGGCCGACGACCTCGTTGGCAATAAAGAAATCGGCATTGATGCCGGCATCGACCAGCGCCTCAACCTCACCAACCTTGGCGCAGGTAATCCCCATCGCCCCGGCTTCCTGCTGCATCCTGGCAACTTCAGCTGTCTTATGGGTCTTGAAGTGCGGCCGCATGGCGATGCCCTTCTCCCGGGCATACTCCGCCATGCCAGCGATGTTGCGCTTCAGAATGCCCTCATGCACCACCAGCGCCGGCGTATCAAGTTCCTCCCGGTATCCCATCGGTTCGTTTCCTTTCACGTTCTTCTATTGTTTGGACGACCCCAGGTCTCAGATTTTGTAGGAGCGCATCTCATGCTCCACCAGTACCAACTCATTCCGGTTTTGGCTTGTACATGCCTTTTTCACTGTCATCCTGAGCGAAGTCGAAGGATCTCTTTCCATGAAACGTTCGAGGTACCACCAAATTGCATGGAATGAGATCCTTCGACTTCGCTCAGGATGACAATCTAAACACTGCTCTTCCTCGCGTACGTTCGATGATTCTGAACTAGATGGCACTGGTGGACGCATGCGATGCGCCTCTGCAACATTGCGTGCGAAACACCACGCCGGCGATATCCCTTACACCGGCCACTTGTTGCCGCTCAGGTCGATCCAGCGGCTCAGCTGCATCGAGCGGGAGACGGCGTCGATCACCTCATGCACCCGTGCGCCATCCTCGAACGCCGGTGATGCGCCGGTTCCGTTCCGGATCGCCTGCACCCAGTCAGTCAGCAATTGACCGTAGAGATGCACCGTCCGCGATTCGCCGGGTGGCAGTGGTGGCATCGGCCCCAGCAGATCCTGTGCCTGGCCGCCCGGCTTCGCGCCGATCAGCCGGCCCTGGTCCTGAATCGCCAGCATCCCCTCGCTGCCCGAAATAATAATCTCCTCGCCGATATCCGTCGCGGCGGTGTAGGAGATCGAAACGCTGCCGATCGCACCACTGGCAAAGCGCACGACGAAGGCGGTGTTGTCATCCGCATCGACCGGACGCATCTCCCCGCCGGCAGTCGGGCGTTCGGGAACGGCCGTTGACACCACTCCACAAACCCCGTGAATATCACCAAACCACCAGCGCATCGCATCTACAAAATGCGACCCGATGGTCGCCAGCACACCGCCACCCTTCTCGCGCTCCATCATCCAGCTAAACTGCCGGGGAAGCTGATCCGAGAGCGTAGCACGATAGGCGATGACGCTCACTGAATGAAGCTGGCCGATAAACCCGTCCTCAACCAGCGCCTTTACCCGCTGGCGTACCGGCTCGTAGCGTCGCATGTAGGCCACTGCGTGGGCAATACCCGCTTCGCGCGTCATCCGCACCATATCCCGTGCCTCAGCGGCGCTACGGGCAATCGGCTTCTCACACAGCAGATGCAGCCCATGCTCACAGGCGGTCAGCACCATCTGGTGATGAAGATGTGGCGGCGAGGCGATCGTCACGGCGTCAATCTCGCCGGAACCAAGCATGTCGCGGTAGTTGTCGAACGGATGCGGAATACCAAGCGACACGGCCGCCTGACGGGTTCGCGCCGGGTCGGCCCCGGAGATAGCAACAACGTCTACCCCAGGCACTTTCCGCAACGCCGGCACATGCACACGCCCGCCAAACTGCGTGCCGATCACGCCGACCCGAACGGTCTCACGCTCCAATGGTGTTCTGGCAGTTTGCTGCGGTGGCCACTCCAACTGCTGCGCCCCCCGTCTGGTTGCCCCCGATACGGGCCATGTATCATCAAGGTACGTCTTTGAATTATCGCCCAGTTCGAGCGAAAGGTTCCAACATGGATAATGAGATCACACCGCTCCACCAGAATCAGGGCCCGGAACCGAAACGCCTCGTCCGCAGCAACGACGACAAGATGTTGATGGGTGTGTGCGGTGGACTCGGGAAATACTTCGATGTCGACCCGGTGCTCATCCGTGTCATCTTCGGCATTGGTGCGATCGCCCTCGGTTCGACCATCCTGGTCTATATCGTCCTGGCCATCGTCATGCCGGCCGAACAAATGGCCGATGCACACCCGCGCGATGCTGCCAAAGGGACCGTCGACGAGGCGGCCGAAAGTGTCAAGTCGCTCATCTCCTGGGTGCAGGATCGGCTGCCCTTTGGCAACAAGAGCTAACCGGCTACCGGATACGGGTCCGGTTGCCATGCACTTCGATACGCCCGGCCGCAAAGAGATTGATGGCCTGCGGATAGGCAACGCACTCCGCTTCAAATACTCGTGCGCCCAACGTCGCCGCCGTATCGTCCTCATGGACCGGCACACAGCGCTGCACGACAATCGGCCCGGAGTCATACTCCGCGGTCGCCAGATGCACCGTGCAGCCGGAAACCTTCATGCCGGCATCCAGCACCGCCTGGTGGACGTTCGCGCCAAACATCCCCTTGCCACCGAAGAGCGGCAGCAGCGACGGGTGGATGTTCATGATCCGGTTATCCCACTGCGGCAGGACTTCAAGCTGTCGCAGATACCCCGTCAACGCCAGCAGTTCAATGTTGTGAGGTTCGAGAATCCCGGATACCGCCGCGCTGAGGCTGGCAGGATCTGGTGCATCCCGACGGGTGACAACGTGCGTTTCAATGCCGGCAGCACCGGCAATTTCAATCCCGCGAACGTTGGATCGACTGGAGATCACCACCGCAATCTCGGCAGCCGTCTCTCCCGTTTCGATGGTTCGCAGCAGATTTTCAAGCGACCGGCCACTTCCGGAAAGCAGCACCGCCAGCCGCACTCGCTTGCATCCATCACCATTCAAACCGCTGCCACCCCTTCATCGCATTCATCTCCGACCGATGATACACGGGCTGCCACATGAAAACGCTCCGCCTGACCATGCCGCTACCGCCCAGCGTCAACAACCAGTACGTCACCATCGACCGCCGGCGACGGCTCAGCCCCGAGGCGAAGAAGTTCCGCCGCAGCGCCGCCAACGCGCTCCGCGGCCAGCTCGGCGCAGACCCGGCCATCCAGGAGTTCATGGATAGCCTGGGCCAGATTCCGTTCGCCTGTGACATGGTCTTCTTCTTTGAAACACCGTTCAAACGTGATCTTGATGGTGGGTTGAAGATCGCCCTCGACGCCCTCAGCGAAGCCCTCGGCGTCGACGACCGCTACGCCGTCTCGATCACCCTCGAGAAACGCATCGACCCGCTCTCCCCCCGCCTCGAAGTCGAAATCGGCCTGCTCCCCGACTGGCAGTTCGACGACGAATACGTCGTGCTGCCGGAAGAAGGTTAGACGGGGCGCCGCTTCCCCTCTTACGAGCGCTATTCATTGCGCCCCCTCTCGCCCCCATATCCCCCGGCAGGGGTAGGGGCGCATCGCATGCATTGGCCACCAGCCAGGTTTGGATTGAGCAGACCAACGCAAACTGTCATTCCGAGCGTAGTCGAGGAATCTCTTGTCCGCCGGCGTGGATGTCGACCACGAACGTTGTGCCACAACACCGCTGGAGAGCCATGCGTCGCATGGAAAGAGATCCTTCGACTTCGCTCAGGATGACACATAAAGAGGCAGGTTCAAGCCAGAGCCTGCAGGCATTGCACGCGGACGCATGCGATGCGCCCCTACCCCCCCCTGCGGGGGAGAGATGCAGGACGACCGGACTGCCATAGAAATTGAGCGAAAAGAGGAAATAGCGCCGGACGTGGCGAGGCCCCGGTTGGGTGACCCGGGGCCTCAATCGCGAATGTGTCTGCCTCGTATGTCGGGAGAACGACTTGCGATGGAGCTAGACACGTAGAACAAGTATAGATCTGTTTGTCTACCAATACCTGTGCATCTCGTAATCGTTTACTGAGAATTGCGTAAGAAGATAGCCTCAACGTTACCAAACAGGAAAAGGCACCCCCGGTTGCCCGGGGGTGCCTTTCAGAATCCTAACCACTAACGGTCAGTCATCCTTTAACGAATCAGCAAGCCCAACACTACACTGGCATAGTGAAGTTGAACGAAGCTGGAACTGTAGCATCCGCTTCAACGACAACTGGTCCTTGAAGCAGGAGAGGATCCGTAACCGGCTCGCCAGTGGCAGTCGCGTTTGCTGACAAGCAGTAGGAACCTGGTTCAACATCAGCAAACGACACAGTGCCTTCTGCATCAGTTACCAGTACCTCGAGTGCAGCCTCGAACTCACCCTGCGTGCAGTCGCCGCCCGGGAGCGGAACATGGATTCCGACATCGACTCCGGGGAACGGATCGACTTGGTTAAGCGTCACTGTGACATCGACAGCACCGACAGTCGGGGCATCGCCGTCCAGGTTGATTGTCACCGGAACAGTGTCGTCAGCAACGGCGGTTCCATCTACGCCGACATCAACGCCTACTTCGATGTTGCCATCGCCGTCGGCATCAGCCACTGCGCAGAATTCGCCAGCCACCACATCCTCGAACAGCAGTTCGCCGTCGACGTCAGTCGTTGCGGCATCATCGAAGAAACCTTCTTCTTCAACGGTGCCATCATTGATCTCGTCGACAAGCGCAGCGCAGGTGCCTTCATACAGCACGACTGCGATATCTGGCTGCGGGACTGTATCGCCGATTACCGTCACGAGGACGGAACCGATGCCTGGAGTGCCATTGAGCAGCTCAAGAACATTGGTCAGCTCGACCGGAGCAATGCCGTCAACCGTGAAGGTTTCCTGCACTTCTTCCGGGTCTACCGGAGCATAGGCATCCGGCACACTGATGATATAGAGCTCGTAGTCGCCAACCGGGACGTTCTCGAAGGTCGCGGAGCCGTCGTCACCGGAGATGCCATCACGGGTGTATGGCTCTTCGGCGCCTTCAACGGTTGTGATCTGGAACTGGACGCCCTCAACCGGGTCGTCGTTCTGATCGATGAAGGTCTTGGTCACTTCGCCCTCGGTCGGATCAAGCGGACCACCGAATTCGCAGCCGGCAACGGTGCGGTAGAGACCGCACGGGTTGAAGGCGTTGAAGAGGGCAGAGCCATCACCGTCAACGTCGTAGTTCACGTTCGCGGAAACTGCCACGATCGGCAGGGTTGCAACAACCTGGGCCGCACCGGTGAAGCCGTTCGGCAGGTTGTGCTGCCAGAGGGTGTACACGAAGCCGTTGGCGAAGCCAGGGATCGTCACACTACTGGTACCGAAGTTCTGGGCATTGAAGCCACTCGGGTTCACGAAGTAGACATTCGCGGTAACGGCCTGGGAGTTCGGGTTCATCATGTTGATACCCGAGGTTGCTCCGGAGCCGTCAGTCGGGTTGCCCTTCTGAACCAGCGGAACTGCCTGCCACTCGAACACGTTCTGGGTGGCCGAGTAGCTGGTGGCCTGGAAGAGATCCACGCCAGCATTCGGGTCGGTGTCCGGGTACTTGGTGGCGTCAACCGCCGCCGCAACCGGATAGTCCGACCAGATCAGTGCCGAACCAACAACGTTAGCGTTGGCATCGGTGGCTACGTCCTGGTCGCTGATGTTCTGTCCACCAACGCTCGGATCGTAGAAGTAGGTCATGCCATGCGCTGCGAGGCGCTGGTTCAGGACCTGGGTGGCGTTACCCAGCATGTTGAAGTACTGGATCGAGATGTTGTTGTCGCCCTCATAGAGGTTGGCAACGTTGATACCGGTGTTCCAACCGAAGTAGTCAAGGAGCACGTGCGGTGCGAACAGCACGTAGTCGCCCTGCTGGCCTTCGATCTGCGCGATGTTCTCGTAGTCCGCGCTGGAGCCGGAGTTCGTGATCCACATGTTGTAGCCGACCTTGAAGCGGTCGACCATGGCGAAGACCTGGCCATCTGTGTAGATGTGTGCTGAACCGACCCAGCCTTCCGGCACGTAGTCGCTCAGGCTGACATTCCAGGTGTCTCCACCATCAACCAGGGCTTCGATCTGGAAGCCGGTCTGCAGGCTGCCGGAACCGTCATCAGCCGGGAAGAAGCGGATCGTAACCGCTGCATTCTGGCCGGAGACGTTACCTACGCGCAGCACAGAGTCCCAGCAACCACCCGGACCACAGTTGGTCTGGACGATCGGCAGGTACCACTGGTCGAAGCGATAGACTTCCGCGCCGTTCAGCGCGTTGTAGCCGCTAATGGCGGTCGAAGTGGTAGCAATCTGCTGCACTTCTGAACCGTCATCGTCGCCGTTGGCATCATCATCGCCATTGGCATCGTCGTTACCACCGGTTGCGGTTGCTTCAGCTTCCTGCTTGGCAACGCCACCAATTGCAACGGAGTCCAGGAAACCCGGGGTTCCGCCGCCGTCGACAACGTCGAAGCAGTCGCCATCAGCATTGAGTCCACCGAACGGATTGATCAGGGCGCCGTCGTTGTCGACGTTGGCCAGATCAAGCAGTGCCTGCAACTGGTCCTGGTTGCTCCAGGTTACCCAGACATTGCCTTCTTCGTCAGTCTCGGTGGTGATTCCGTCGACGTCTTCAGGATTCACTTCGGCAACATCAAGTACCCAGATGAACGGATACGGGGAGCCGAGGGAACCATCAGCGGTGTAGACATTCACCACACAAGCGAGCACCTGTGCCTGGCCCTCGGAGCCATCCAGCGGGTTGCTGAGGATGACCGGGGTTTCAGCAAGGAAGCCACCCGCCGGAATACCGGGGGCTGGTTCGCCGGCGACCAGATGGAATGCCGTTACGGCAACTGGTGCGCCCTCGCCGGACGCAAGTCCGAGCTGGTCTGCTGTGAAGGTCTTGCTCGCATAGCGCGAGAGGTGGGCCGTCGTGGCCAGGCTCCAGGTTCCATCACCGTTACCGGTGTAGATCCAGATCTGGCTGTCGCGGTCTTCAAGGTTCTGAACCGAAATCGAGGTATCGGCAGGACCAAGACCGAAGTCGTCGTCATTGGCTACCCACGGGTAATAGATAGTGTTGTCACCAGCCAGCGTCGCAGGGTCGACATTCTGGAACAGCATGTCGAAACCTGGCGCGCCAATGGTGGGCCCATCATCGTCTTCCTGCGCAACTGCCGGAACCATGGTGGCTGCAAGCAGACCGACCATGATGGCCATCGCGCCGAATACCCGGAGAAACCGTGCTGGCTTCTTCAATCGTTACTCCCTTTGATAACCATAAGGACTGTATCGAGTGCGCTTACGCGCTCTTTGCACCTGGCCTTCCCGTCCGGCGTGGCTATCAGTTGCCGGCAATGCCAGGTGGCGTCGTCTTCAGGACAGATGTCCCTTTCCCCCTTTTGCCTCCTTTCCTTCACCACCTGCTGGCAGTGAGTGGTGCTCAATTCAGGAGCACAGGCCCGTTACGGAAGGTGTCTGGTTGCGTGCCGGAATCGCGTCTGAAGATCGTGCCCGGTAGCCGGGTATCCCGGAATCCGGATGTGTCGCAGCAAACCGCGACAAGCTGACACAATTTTCGCTGTTACGCGCTCTCTGCTAATTGGCATGAGTCCGGCAATCGCAATACCTGATCGCCCTCCTGTACTCATTCTAACGAACGAACACGTGACTGGTTGCATCAAGGTATATATCAATGCGGATCTTTCCGTATTGTGAACTACGCAAGATGTGGCTTTACCGGCACGTGACTTGCTAGTCACAGGCAGGAGCCGCCAACCAGCCCCGGTCGGCCGCCGGCTCAGTTTTTCACACGATTCTTTGATTTTCCTTTGAATGGGATATAGATCAGCTGAGATTGCACACGCAACTCAACGCGGTGTTCGACGCCGTTCGCGCAAGAATCCCCAGCCCAGCGACACACAAACCGCCAGCACGGCGAGCGTCAATCCGGCAAAGATCCAGGGATAGATCCAGCTATGGATTGGCCGTCTGGAGATGACGACCATCGACGCTTCGGGGGGTGAAGACGTCGGCTCAGACTGGATTTGAATCATCAGTTGGTGGGGTCGATCCGGGAGACCTTCAACCACCGTCAGACGAGTGGATTCGCCTGCCGGGATGGTGACAGCTTCCCGTTCGTGGCCATCCAGCGTCACCCGCAACTCGCCGCCATTCCCGCCAGAAACCAGCAAATCCAGCCGCTCACCGGAGAACGACAACGGCAATCTGCCCCCGCTGTTCAGCGTCTCCAGTTCGCTCGGGTTCAACACATACGCACCGGTATGCCGTAGCTGAATCCGGGCAGCCGCCTGTTGCAATGCGAGGAATGCCGGACGTGGTTCGAAGTCATGGTCGACGAGCGCAAATCCCCGAGTCGGGTTGCGCAGTTCATGCTCATGGTCGGGTGGACGCACCCAGCGAAACGCCCAGACCGCCATGACGCCCATCCACGGCCATTCGCGCTGGGCGCGTAAATAGCCTTCTACTATATAGTTGGCTTGCTGTTCGAGAGTCACCGGTCGGCCCCATGGCGACGCCTCGCCCTCCCAGTCTTCCGGTAAGGACACCCAGCCATACTCAACCG